>JAGQJP010000424.1 GCA_020430585.1 Myxococcales bacterium
CCGGAGCCCGCTGCGTTTGTCGCCGATGACTTTGACCAACACGGCGGTGAGATTGTTCAAGTCGGTCCAGTTCTCGTAGACCACGGGCTTGTTCTGCTCGGGATCTTCGAGGCGATAGATCCGATCGACGTCCGCCGAGCGAAGGGCCCAGACGTCGACGTTGGCGAAGTTCTCGACCTTGCCCGAGTAGCCCGGGACGAGCTGCATCGTGAGGACGAGGACGCGGTCGGCGATCGGCGCCGTCAGATCGACGAGGTAGAGAACGAGCTGGCTATCCGGGCTGCCGGCCGGTAAGTCCTTGATTTCGAAAGCACCCGTCGTGGCGTTGTAGGTCGCGTTGCGACTCTTGTTCAGCGGACAGCTGTCGAAGTAGGTCGGCGTCCCGATCCAGCCGAGCACGGGATCGACCTTGCACGCCGTCGCTTTGGGCGTGAGGCTCGAGAGGTTGAGCACCATCAGTCGATAGTTGCTCCAGGTCAGCCCCGTGATCGGCGCACCCGTCAACACATCGCGAAGGGTTCCCGAGATGCAGAAACGGGCGTTCGCGAGTCCCTCGACGCAGCCCGGCGGCTGCACGACCATGTCGGCGGTCGAAGACGTGTCGCTCCCCTCGACGGCATCCGCCACGCCCTTTTTCTGTTCCGGAATGCAGGCCGAGAGCGACAGGCAGCAAGCGACAATCCACAAGCATTTGAAATTCTTCATTTCTTCCTCACCTCGCGCGTGCTGCCGACCACGCGATGTTTTTGCTGTTTGCCGTAATTGTAGCGGCCACGGCCCATCGAGAGCAAGTCTCGCGTCTCGTCACGAATTCTCCACTCCTTCGAATGCGCTGTCCCACCCCGAGCGTGACATCCCGCTGCAGGCGCCGGCGTCGCTCCGAGTGGCGCCTCGGCCCGCCGATGACCGCCGGCGGCGGGGGGAGAGGGGCTCGTCGGCTCATTCGGCCGAGAGACCAGACCCGTCGGGCGACGACCTGTCACACCGTCGGAAGGACCGCGACAACCGAGAAGCCGCGAACGGACGGCGACGGGGTCGTGGCACGGCGCTTCTTTGCTGGGCGATCGGCGACTCGTTGAAATCTGGCACACTCCGTGCTATACGACCGACGCGTCGACGGCGCCGGCGTGTCGTGACCGTCGGATGCGCTCCAACGCGCGACCGGAAGATTCGGGCCATAGGACGGAGGACGAGATGGAAAGAGACAGACGACAACGATCCAAAATGACGGCGTCACGAGATTTCGGCGCCACGACAAGACTGTTCGGCATCATCCTGATCGCCCTGCTGACCACGCAGAGCGGATGCTCGTTCCTCTTTGGCCGGCGGAGCCCATCCGGAACGAACAGCCGCCGGACCGAGGATCCAGGCGCCGCCGTGCGCAACGAGTACCGACAACAGACGGGACTACGCCAGGATCTGCTCAAGGCGCTCTACCATCTCACCGAGATGCAGGAGGGCCGGGACCGCTACTTCGACTATCGTGGGAGCAAGCTCCGCAATGTGCTGCGCGGGATCGACAAGGTCGCCACGCTCCCCGAATACGTTGCCGCCTGCAAGACGCGCTACCTGCAGCATCCGCTGGAGACGGGGCGCCCGTGGTGGCGAACACGGATCGCCTGCGATCTCGCCACGCGCGCAACAGCGCTACTCGATCACTACTTCCGCGACGAGCTGCGAAAGAGCGTGGCCCACACCGTCGGACGCTACAGCGAGCTGACGGCGAAGGTCCGCGGGGGCGAAGAGATCTACGGCTGGATCCTCGACGAGTTGGCGTACAAGAGGGTTCCCCTCGCGAATCAGTGCCCCGCCTTTTACGTCAAGCTCTTTGCCAAGATCCAGCGCTCGTGCCCGACCGACCTTGTCGCGCCACTCCGAAACGCGTACGATACCCTCGTCGGGGCGATGAGCTACGCTGGCAAACACGTCCGACGCAGACGAGGCAGCGGCGTCTCGAGCGCGATCCGCGGTCGTCTGAGCGAGAAGTTTCGCGGCGAGCTGCGTGTCCTCGGCGCCGGCTTGACGACGGGCTGGAAATTCGAGCGCGACCGCTGGGGGATCTACTCCAACCGATACAAGACGGGGATCGTGCTCGTGAAAGAGTCGAGTGAATCCTTCTGCCGGGAGCATACGTTTTACGCGAACCAGCGCTACCTCGGCGGCCTCCGCTGGGTGCGGGAGTACAAGATCGGCCTCTCCCAGAAGCTGCGCCTGACGCGCTGCCGCTGAGACGAGCGTCACGGAGCGGGAATCGGATGACGCGCCGAACGCCCAACGAAGGGCTCGTCTACTCGAGCGAACAGGGGCGAATCTGCCCCGACTGCGGAAAACCGACGGCTGAGTGTCGCTGCCGCGGCGCCAAACGAGCGGGCTCAGAGCCGCGCCAAGGCCCTGGCTTCCCGAAGGACGGGGTCGTCCGCGTCA
>JAGQJP010000425.1 GCA_020430585.1 Myxococcales bacterium
CACGAGATCGACAACAACTTCAACCCCGAAGAGTTCGACCCGACGCGCCTCGGCTACGCCCTGACGGCGTACAAAGAGTACGCGCCGCTGCGGGTCGACAGCGAGAAGCCGAACCGCTTCTGGCGCACCCAGCGCTGGGGCCGCACCCTCGAGCTGATCATCCTCGACTCCCGCACCGAGCGCTTGCCCTCGAAGAAGCAGTACATCTCGGGCGAGCAGATGGAGTGGCTCAAGTCGCGGCTCTTGAATACGCCCGCGCGCTTCAAGTTCATCGTCAACACCGTACCGATCGCCAAGTTCCCGATCGACAACCCCGACGGTTGGAGCGGCTATGACTCGCAGCGCAACGAGATCCTCGGCTACATCGAGTCCCACGAGATCAAGCACGTCTACTGGCTCTCGGGCGACATGCACGCCGCGATGGTCTTCGACCTCGGCGCTGGAGGCTGGGATCTGGTCGCCTCACCGATCGGCCAGCTGCAAATCGGGGCCTGGGACGTCCTCTCGGCCCTCGACGAGGTGAAGTACATCAACGGCAACGTCAACAATTACATGCTGGTTACCGCCGATCCGACGCACGACCCGCCGCAGGTGCGGATCTCACTGCGCACGGACGACGGCTCGGAAATCTACAGTCAGACCTTCCAATAGCGCGAGCTCACCCGAGGTGTGCGAATGAGACGACGACAGCTACCGCTCCGAACCGCCGAGCTCCGAATCTGGCCCACCGCCTCTGCGCTGGTCCGCGCGCTCGTTTTCGCTTTCCTGCTCGCCTCGCTCGGTTGCGCGGGCACGAGCTCGAAGGCGCGGGACAGCGAAGCGGGCGACGTCACCCGTGGCGTCGACGGGCTCGGCCCCGACGGGACCAGCACCGATCAGCAAGGCGACGTCATCACCGAGGACCAGACGAGCGCCGACCTGACGAGCGAGGACGCCTCGACGAGCGACGCCGACGCGGGCATCGAGTTTCCGCCGATCGCCGGAACCAAGGTCTTCTGGAACTATCCCGAGAATGGTGCCTTCACCGAGGATACGTTCTTCGACTACCCCTTTCCCGAGAGTCGGCGCTATGATCCCGATGGAACGATCGCTCTGGGCGGCTTCCCGCATCCGAACCCGAACTACACCGACTGCCCGACCTTCGGCGGGAGCGAGTTCTACCTCGATCTGATCTTCGACTTCGTCACGGCGCGCCAGTTCCGTCAGTACGTGATCGACACCGCCGATCGCTACAGCCTCGGGTTCGGCACGAACTCGGCGATCTACCTGCGCTTCGACGGCCGGATCGACCCCAACAGCCTTCCCGATCCCGCGCAGTCGTTGCTCACCACCGCGACGGTCTTTCTGATCGACGTCGACCCCGAGAGCCCGACCCGTGGCGAGCGCAGGCCGATCTCGATCAAGCAGTACGCGGCGAATCGCTACGTCAAGAACTACACCGTCGCCGCCCTGCCCTTCGTCGGCTTCCCGCTACGACCCAACACGCAGTACGCCCTCGTCGTGCGCCGTCAGCTCCAGGACGTCAACGCTCAGCCCCTCGGCGTGCCCGAGGCCTTTCAGGCGCTCAAACGCTCGGAAAACGACGGTTCGACGCAGGCGCTGCTCTACAAGGGTGTCTTCGACTATCTCGACGGGCTCGGCGTTCTGCGCGCCGACATCGCTGCGATGACCGTCTTTCGCACCGGCGACCCGACCAAGCTGATGCGGCCGATGGCGACCAAAGTCGAGGCCCTCGAGTCGACCTACGCCGACGTGACGATCGACAGCGCCAGCTGGGACAAAGCCAAGCAGCTGATCGTGATCAACGGCAGCTTCAACACGGTGATCGTGCAGAAGAACACGCCGCCCTACCTGCCGCCGATCGACGTGCCGAACCTCTCGCTCGACCTCGACCCGGACAACACCGACGGGATCGCGCTGTTCGACAAGTCGATCCAGACCTCGTCGGCGCCCCTCGGGACGGCGCCGCGTCTGGAGCGCATCCCCTTCGTCCTGGCGATCCCGGGGAGCGCCTTCGATCTGGCGACGCTGACCGAGAAGACGGTGACCGACATACCGCTCGTGCTCTATGCCCACGGAACGGGCGGCAGTCGCAACTCGGTGCTCAACGCGGTCGCCCAACGGCTCGGCGAGCTGGGGATCGCCAGCTTCGGGATCGATCAGGTGATGCACGGCGTGCGCGCGCACTCCGAGACGCTGCTCGACCTCGGGTTGGCGAACCTCGGCCTCGAGGAGGTCGTCGAGAGCGGCACGCTGTTCTTCAACCCGCTCAACCTGCACGCCGCGATGGGCAACGTGATGCAGTCCGCGGTGGACTACATCTGGCAAGCGAAGTTTCTGCCCCAGACGCCGATCACCGTCGAGGTCACCCTCGACCACGACAACGACCCCAACACCACCGACGTGACGCTCACGCGGACGCTGATCTTCGACGCGAGCCGGGTCTACTTCATGGGCCACAGCCAGGGCAGCCTCTTCGCGCCACTTCTGGCGACGAGCAAACGGATCAAGGGTCTGATGCTCTCGGCGCCCGGCGGACACTTGGCGAGCTCGCTGTTGACCAAGACCCAACCCGACAAGCCGATCCCGATCGTCAAGGTGATCGAGTATTTGGTCTGCGACGAGGAGAAGCCGACGATTCACCATCCGCTGATGAGCGTCTTCGCGACGCTTTTCGAGCCCGTCGACGCGATCAACTTCATGCGGATGATCAACCTCGAGCCCGAGAGCTACGGCGCCAAGCACCTGTTCATCACCCAGGGGACGACCGACAGCTACGCCACGCCGCCGACGAACGAGGCGCTGACGACGGCCGGGCGGCTGCGACAGGTCGGGCCGCTGCTCGCGGTCGTCGGGGGGCAGACGCTGCTCGGGCTGACCGTCTACAATCAGGACCTGTCGGGGAACGTCGAGGGTCAGAGCAAGCTGATCACCAGTGGATTCAAGCAGTACCACGGCGAGCTGCCCGCGTGCAAAGACGATCACTACGTCTACACCTGCGTGCCACAGGCGCCGTTGGATTGGATGAAATTCTTCGAGACGATGATCTCGACCGACCTGCCGCTGATCCCGGCGGGGCCCTTCAACTGAGACCATGGAGTGAGCCGATGAGCACAAAAGAGCGATCCCGTTTCGCCGTGGTGCAGGTGACCTCGACCGAGGAGGTCGGCGAGAACCTGGCGCAAGCCGCCGCTCTGGTGCGACGCGCGGCGGACGCAGGAGCCGAGCTGGTGGCGCTTCCCGAGAATGTGGGCTATCTGCGACACACCAGCGTCGAAGCCTACGCCGAGCCTATCGACGGCCGCATCGCGACCCATTTTCGGGAGCTGGCGCGCGAGCTCGGCTGCCACGTCCTGCTCGGCAGCTTTCCCGAGCAATCCGAGTCGCCAACGAAGGCGTACAACACGTCGCTCTTGATCGACGGCGCGGGGGAGATCGTCGCGCGATACCGCAAGTTGCACCTGTTCGACATCGAGATCCCCGGGCGCGAGAGCCACCGGGAGTCGGACCGCGTCCTCGCCGGTGGCGACGTGGTAACCTGCGATACGCCGTTTGGGCGTCTCGGGCTCTCGATCTGCTACGACCTGCGCTTTCCCGAGCTCTATCGTGCGCTGACGCTCCAGGGAGCCGAGGTGATCTTCGTCCCCGCGGCGTTCACCCTCACCACGGGCAAAGACCACTGGCTCGCGCTGCTCCGCGCCCGGGCGATCGAGAATCAGGTCTACGTCGTCGCCCCGGGTCAGTTCGGCTTTCACGGCGGCAAGCGGATCTCTTACGGACACTCGGTGATCATCGATCCCTGGGGCATCGTCCTGGCCCAGGTCGGCGACCAGACCGGGTTCGCGATCGCCGAGATCGATCGCCAGCAGCAGCGGTCGATCCGTCAACAAATCCCTTGCTTAGGTCATCGGCACCGATTATTCGGCGGTGAAAAAGCGTAACCGATCTGGGAACTTGACAGCATCCACAGGCTGGCATAGACTCGCCGAGATGGCAAAACTCCGAAAACAGCGGAGCGCTGCGGAATGTCGATAGAATTGTTCGGCAAATATGTGCTCTTCCGGCAGCTGGGTGTTGGCGGAATGGCCGAAGTACACCTGGCGGTGGACGACGAGGGGCGCCTCGACGCGGTCAAGCGCATTCTGCCGAACCAGGCGAGCAACGTCGAGTTCGCCCGGATGTTCGAAGACGAGCTGAACCTCGCCCAGCGCCTACAACACCGCAACATCGTCAACGTCGTCGACCATGGCGAGATCGCCGACCGCAAGTTCATCGCGATGGAATATGTCCATGGTCGCGACCTGCGCACGGTGATCGCCCAGAGCCTCAAGGCGGAGTCCTTCTTACCGATCGATCTGGCGGTCTTCATCGTCGCCGAGACGCTCGAGGGTCTGCACCACGCGCACACGGCGACCGACGACAACGGGCAGCGGCTCAACGTCGTGCACCGCGACGTCAACCCCTTCAACATTCTGGTTGGCTTCGACGGTGAGGTGAAACTCTTCGACTTCGGAATCGCCAAGGCTGATGGCGCGGTGGTGCAGCAGGCACGCCAGGGCCAGCTCAAAGGCAAGTTCGGCTATCTCTCACCCGAGCAGTGCTCGGGCCAAGAGGTGGACGCGCGCTCCGACATCTTCTCGACGGGGACGGTGCTCTACGAGATCACCGTCGGCGCCCGACTCTTCAAAGAGTCGACCGACATCAAGACGCTGAACGCGATCACCGAGGCGCGGGTGCCGCGGCCGACACAGCGCAGCGCCGACTATCCCGACGATCTCGAAGAGATCGTGCTCCACGCGCTGGCCAAGTCACCAGACGACCGCTACCAGACCGCCAGACACTTTGCCGACGCGCTGCGCGATTGGCTCGATTCGAACTATCCCGACGCCGGACAGGCCAAGCTTCGTGAATTCATGGAGGAAACGTTTTCTCCAGAAGAGCGAGAGCGTCCTGAGCCGCCGTTGGATCTTTCGCAGGGGATCTCGATCGACGACCCGATGGAGACCGAAGCGGCTCACGAAGGGGGTGAACCGATGAGCGAACAGGACAAGACCGATCAATCGGTCGAGAACGAAGGCACAGAGCCCAAGAAGAGCCCGGAGGGCGGCAGCACCACAGCCGACGCGCCGAAGGCACCGACCGGCGAGGCGAAACCGGATTCGGCGGGAGGTGAGGCGAGCAAGATGTTCGGCGAGGACCCGGAGCTGTTCGACGACAGCCAGATCTTCACCGATCCACGCGAGTCCGGACTGATCGACATGTCGGACTTCAACAAGGGACGCGGCCGCCTCTACTGGTTCTTGGCGGGCTTCATCCTCCTCGGCACGGTGATCGGGATCTACATCTATCGCCAGAAGAGCAAGATCGCCGACTACGAATCGAACAAGCCGAAGGTGCCGATCAAAGAGCTCAAGACCGAAAAACCGAAGCCGATGCGCGAGGTGACGCTGACGAGCACGCCGACGGGGGCGACGATCTGGGTCGACTTCCAAAAGACGAACGGCAAGACGCCGCTGACGCTGAAGCTGCGGGAGGGCCGCCACACAGCGTGGGTCTATTCCGACGGCTATCTGCCGTTGATCAGCTCGTTCACCGTCGACGCCAAGACGCGGACGTTCACGGTCGCGACGCTGTCCAAACCGGGCGAGAAGGCGGTCAAGGGCGGGGTGACCCTCGTCCCCGATCCGCGGATGCCGGACTCGGCGGTCTATCTGGCCGACAAGAAGGTCTCCGACGAGAAGATGGCCGTCAGCGGGCTCTACGTCGGCCACCCGTACGTGCTCGAGTTGCGGGCGAAGGAGCGCTCGACGCACGTCGTCTTGATCTGGCCCTCGCCGCGGGTCGATGAGCCCTTCGGCATCAAGCTCTTGCCCTACAATGAGTCACCAGCGGTCTATCCCTTCTCGGTCACGACGGTGCCGAGCGGGGCGTTCTTCAAGATCAGCGACGAGAAGAAAAACGTGCGGGCGGGCGAGACGAACTTCACCTTTCCGAAGCTGGACGTCGGCGCGAGCTACCGCATCTCGCTGAACTATCGGACCTTCCCGGCGATCGACGTGGTCTTCACGATGAAGCTGCCCTTCACGCTGATCCGCCGTTTCGCCACGGCGCCCAAGGGCAAGGGCAAGATCACGGTCCTCACCGATCCGCCCTCCGTCGTCTATGTCGAGAGCCCGGGGAACAAAGAGGAGCTCGGCACGACGCCGATCCTCGAGAAGGAACTGCCGGCGGGCAAGTACAACCTGATCTTTCAGGTGATCATCGACGAGGCGAAGGAGCAACGAGAGCTCGTGCCGACGAAGATCCCGGTCACGATCGAAGCGGACAAGACGCTGGTCGAAGCCTACAAGTACGAGAACAAGAAGCTCGTCAAGGCCGATCCGAAAACGATCAAGCACAAAAAACCGAAGAAGAAGAAAGAGTGAGTCGCCTGCGCCTTCTGCGCTCAGGGGCCCAGACACGATGGCTGGTGACCGAGCGCACAGGCTCTTTGCCGATACCGCCCCGCCCGACTCTGATCACGCGAAAAGAAGAGCTCCCCAGCCAAGAACGCCGCCGCCAATAGGCGACACGCACGCACGCTACCCAGCCGGCAGGCGCGGGTGATCAGCGCACGGCCCTCGTCGATCCGCGCCTTGTCGCACCGCGCTGTCTTCGCCTCGCACTGCCCCTCTTGATACCAGAGGATCCGTCGACCGACCTCGAAGCAGGCGTCGCCGTAGCGCAGGTCGCAGGCGCGGCTGAGGTAGCGCCGATATTCGGAGCGATTGCGCACGATCGCGTCGTTGTCGCCGGCGTAGTAGGCTCGCGCCACCGCATAGCAGCTCGGACCGTCGCCAACGTGGCACTGGCGCAGGCAGCTGGCGATATTTCCCCGTCGACACTCGCGTCGCTGGGCGAGATCGAGAGCCGTCGGTTTGCGTGGCGCGAGCGTGCAGCCGAACGCGCCGACGAGCGCCGCCACCAGTAGCCACCGCGCGAGGGCCAGAGGCCGCGTAGGTCGTTGGGGATTTGCTCGGTCGTCGGAATGTGCTATCGTGCACGGCGTCTGCCCGCCAGGGAGGTGCAACGTGCAGCGCAAAACGTGGTCGGTCATCGGTTCTTTGGTCTTCATCTCGCTCGTCTCATCCATCGCAGCCGCAACGCCCGCGAGCCGTTGGCTGAATATCCCGTTCGACGCGGCCCTGCGGCGCGCGGCCGCCGAAAAGCGCCCGCTCATCGTTCAAATGTACGCCCATTGGTGCACGCCGTGCAACGCGTTGACCAACGAGGTGCTCGAGACCGACGACGCGAAGACGATGTTGCGCGAAGCCCTCGGACTGCGCGTGAACTTCGACACGCCCGAGGGCCAGCGACTGACCAAACGCTTCTCGGTGCTCAATCTGCCGACGACGCTGGTGTTGCGCTACACGGGTGAAGAGCTCGGCCGTGTCGAGGGTTATGGCGGGCGCAAGGAGTTCCTCGACACCGTACGCGACGCCCTCGCGGGAAAGCTCGGGCTCGACGCCCTCCTCGAACGGTTGCGCCGCCAGCCGGGCAACGTCGAGGCCCAGCTGGCGGTGGCCCAGGCGCTCTTGGTTCGCGGACGCGAGGCCGAGGCGTACGCGCGCTTGAAGCCCTACCTGAGCCGCGGCGACAGCCACGGGGCCGACGCGATGCGGATCTGGGGTCGCTATCTGCTGCGCGCCAAAAAGCGCTACGTCGAAGCGAGCGCACACTTCCTGCGCGCCGCCGCGATCTTCAAGGGCCAAAAGAGCGCCCCCGAGTTTCTCTACTGGGCGGCCAAAGCGTTTCATGAGCGCAAGATGCGCGACCGGGCGATCGCGCTCTTCACGAGCTGGATCGCCGCCAAACCGCCATCCTTTCTCCCCCTGCGCTACCAGGTCGATTTCCTGGTGAAGTTCAATTATCCCGTGGAGCAGTGCCGCGCGGGGCTGAAGCTGGCGCTGCAGAAAAAGCCAACAGAATCTTGGTTGCACTACCTGGCGGCGAGGAACGAACG
>JAGQJP010000426.1 GCA_020430585.1 Myxococcales bacterium
CGTCCATGCTCTGGGCCCGTGTGATCCGCGGCATCATCTCCATCGAGAATGTCGTCGCCCGCGCCTCGGCGAAGGGCTTCGCCGATTCGGGCTCGGAGAGGGGATCGAGAAACCCGAGCAACGCCTGCCCCTCTCGCAGCAAGGCGCAGTCGCTCTTGATCCCCTCGGCGTTCGCCCCGGCCGCCCTGACGGTGGCGACCAGATCCGCTTTCTCGAACAGCTCTTCGCGAGTCTTGACGACCGTCGCACCGCGATGTTCGTACTCCGAGTCCGGAAATCCGGCCTCGACACCACAGCCAGCCTCCACGATCACCTCGAGCTTGGCCTTCGTCAACCGTGGCACCTCGAGCGGTATCAACGCTACGCGGCGCTCACCGGAGAACGTCTCTTTCGGTACACCAATAATCATTCACCACCTCGTTTCCCAAATGCCGAAAAACGCACATATCCATGCACGTTCTGGACTATTCGCCAATGATCTTGATCAAGACTCGTTTCGGGCGACGGCCGTCGAACTCGCCGTAGAAGATCTGTTCCCATGGCCCGAAATCGAGCTCGCCATCCGTTACCGCGACGACGACCTCCCGGCCCATGATCTGCCGCTTGTGATGGGCGTCACCGTTGTCTTCGCCCGTCAAATTGTGGCGATAGCGGCTCGTCGGCGCGTGCGGGGCGAGCTCTTCGAGCCACTTCTTGTAGTCGGAGTGCAGACCCGGTTCATCATCATTAATAAACACGCTGGCCGTGATGTGCATCGCGTTGACGAGGCAGAGACCCTCGCGGATACCGGACTCGCGCAGCGCGAGCGCCACATCAGGGGTGATGTTCAAGAAATCCATTCGCGCAGGGACGGTGAAGGTCAGCGTTTTTCGGAACGAGCGCATGGTTTTCCTCCGTGGCCGGATCCTCGGCGCGGATTGTAACAAACATCCGCCCAAAGCGGGACATGAACTTTCTACGAAGTGCGAAAGAACCCACCGAAAGTCAAAAAAACACCACATTTCGATTGATTGGCAGTTCAGGACTGGCCTCGCCGGTTCGTTTGTGATACCACTTACGTCTGCGTGTCGAATGCATGCTCCCACGTGGTCACCACGGGCACGCACAGGGGCGAAGCCTGCCCGAATCCCGATTCCCAACCCACGATCGGAGCCCGACGCGAGATGGAGTTTCTCACGATCATCAACCGTTTCTTCCACATTCTCTCGGCGATCATCGGCGTCGGCGGGCTCTTCGTGCTCTGGCGACTCGTCTTTCCCGCGCTGGAGTTGCTCGAGCAGGATCAACAAGAGACGGTCGTCGTCGGCTTCTCCAAGATCTGGCGCATCGTTCTTTGGCACGCCTTTGCGCTTCTGCTCGTGACGGGCGCGATCGGCGCGATCATCGGCTGGAAGAGCAGCGTCACCTGGCAGATGCTGTTCGGGATCAAGATGCTATTGGCGGTGGTGGTCACCGGGCTCGGGGTCTATCTGACCCTCCCCGGCCTCTCCGCAGGCGATCAACTCGAGCGACGCAAGCTCTATCCGATCGCCGTTCTCGTCGGCTTTGGCGTGGTCGCTGCCGGCGCCGTTCTGCGCTTTCAGTCCTGACGACCGCTCGCTCGCAGGGCTCGGCGCGCCGACCGGGCCGCCTCGAGACCGAAAATTCAGCCTCTAAGATCTCGATGCACAACGGAAATCAGAAAAAGCTCTTGCCTCGGAGCGACTCGCTTTGCCATTATCGCCGGAATTCGGTTCGCCGCGCCCGGAGTGGAGACGATGAGCGAAAACCTCGCACCTGAAACAGAAAAATCCATCGGCACCGGATGGATCATCGGCGTCTTGCTGCTCGTGTCGGCGATCATCGGGGTGTACTCCTTTGAGCTCTTCCGCTCGTCGCGTCGCTATCTCAACGAAGCCCTGACCAACATCCGCAAGCGCGGCCATGTCCTTTCGACGCAGCAGTGCATCGAGGAGGTGCTCTCGTTTCGTCGCAATTGCCGTTCGATGGCCAAGCTCTGCGATTCCCTTGTACCGCGGGCGATGGGCCTCTGCCTCGAGCAGAAGAGCCGCCTGAAATATTGCCGAGCGCTGCCGACGTCGACCGCGCGCACGACGTTCGGGGCGAAGGACTGCAAACGCCGTCAAAAAGAAGGCGCCACGCGCGCTCTTTACAACGCTTGCGGCACGTCGTACCGAATGATCGACGCCCACTGCCATCGCGAGCTCGACCCCAAGCTGCGACGGTCCCTCCCGTTCTACCGCGACCGCAAGGACACTGAAGGGTAGCCCAATGAACCTCTTCCGCTTCACATTCTTGACGCTCGCCGCCACGTTCGTCCTCTTGATCGTCGGCGGAACCGTGAACCCCACCGGCTCATCGCTGGCGTGTCCCGATTGGCCGCTCTGTTACGGCTCGCTCTTTCCCGAGATGGTCAACGGGGTCGAGTTCGAGCACACCCACCGCCTCGTGGCGACGCTCGTCGGGCTGCTGACGACGGGTCTGTTGATCGGAATCTGGCTGCGTCGCAAGACCGACCGCCGCCTGCGGGTGCTGGCGATCGGACTCTTCGTGATGGTCGCCCTCCAGGGCGTGCTCGGCGGGATCACCGTGATCTACAAGCTCCCGCTCGCCGTTTCGACCGGGCACTTGGCGTTGGCGATGTTCTTCTTCCTCTCGTTGATCTACTCGACCTTTCGCATCAAGGCGGGTCCCGCCCACGCCGACGACCCGGCACCATTGAAGCGCGGGCTCGTCCTCGTCGCCGGCCTGGCGGTATATCTTCAGATCCTGCTCGGCGCCTTCGTGCGGCACACAAAATCGGGGCAGGTCTGCGACAACGACTGGTTGATGTGCAAAGGCGTGCTCTGGCCGAGCTTCGCCCCGGCGCAACTCCACATGAGCCACCGATTCGTCGGCGTGCTGTTGGCGTTCCTCGTGTTCGCCGCGGCGATCGCCGCCGCCCGCGAGGCGCATCGCCACGACCGCAAGCTCGCGTATTACGCCGCGATCGTGGTGCCGTTCCTCACGCTATTGCAGATTCTGCTCGGCATGTTGACCGTGCACTCGCGGATCGGCCTTTTGGAAGTTTCCGCACACCTCGGCGTTGGCGCCTTGATTTTGGCGACATTTGCCGTAATATACCTGGGACTCGGTCCGATGGCGGTGCGCACCGCCGTCGTCGCGCCGGAAAAAGCCCCGACACGTCGAATCGTTCCCCTCGAGGAACCGGGAAGACCTTGATGTCCAAACAGACTCTCCACGATCTGTGGGCGCTGACCAAACCACGGATCGTCTATCTGAACGTGTTCATGACAGCGTTGGGCCTCTGGCTCGCGCCTGGCGAGACGAGCTGGGTCGTGATGGTCCTGGCGTTGCTCGGCTGTGCTCTGGCCGTCGCCAGCGCAAACGCGCTCAACATGTATTTCGAGCGCGACTTCGACCGGCTGATGGCGCGCACGAAGAAACGCCCGCTACCC
>JAGQJP010000427.1 GCA_020430585.1 Myxococcales bacterium
AGCCGAGATCGCCCGTGTGGAGCCAGCCCTCGTCATCGAGGAGCTCCTCGGTCTCCTCGGGCATGCGCAGATAGCCGCGGGTCATCGTCTCGCCCTTGAGGAGAATCTCGCCGTCGTCGCCGATCTTCACCTCGACGCCGTCGAGCGGGGTCCCGACGGTGCCGAAGCGCGGCTTCTTCGGCCGCGTGACGGTCGCCACGCCCGTCGTCTCACTCATTCCGTAGCCCTCGTAGATGCAGATCCCGAGCGAGGCGAAGAACTCTTGGGTGGCGACGGAGATCGGCGCCGCGCCCGTCGCCGCCACGATCAGCCGATCGAGCCCGAGCGCGGCCTTCACCTTGCCGATCACCAGCTTGTTCGCCACACGCCGCTTGAACGAGCCGATCTCCTCGCCGGCGTCGACAGAGCGCTTGAACTGCTCGAGCTCGGTGCGCATCGCCCAGGAGGCGAGCTTGGCCTTGATTCCCGTCGCCAGCGCCAGCTTCGAGCGCAACGCCGCCTCGAACTTCTCCCAGACCCGCGGTACGCCGAGAAACACGGTCGGTCGCACCTCGGTGAGGAAATCCTTGATCTGCTTCAGATCGCCGCAGAAGTAGCACTGCCCACCGGTGTCCAGGTGCATCAGGTTGGTGAAGAGCTGCTCGGCGGCGTGACAGAGCGGCAGGTAGCTGATCACCACATAGCGCCCGGGCTCGCGAAACTCGGGAAAGCGATCGACCAACGCCTTACCGATCAGGACCAGGCCCTTGTTCGTCAGCTGCACGCCCTTCGAGACGCCCGTGGTGCCCGAGGTGTAGATCAGCAACCCCGTCTCGTCGGGATCGATCGCCTCGAGTCGCGCGTCGAATTCCGCATCGACGACGCCGTCACCGAGCTCGAGCAGCTGCTCGAAGGAGATCACCATCTCAGCATCGGACGCGATCGGATCCATCGTCACGATCTTGGTCAGCTTGGCCATCCCGCTGTTGTGAATCTCGAGGAACTTTTCGAGCTGCACGGCGCCGTCGCAGATCGCGATCTTCGCTTCGCTGTTGGTGAGGATGTGGGCCACCTGCTCGGGCGTGTTCGTCGGATAGATCGGCGCTGGGACACAGCCCACCCCCATCATCCCGAACTGCGAGAGGACCCACTCGGTGCGGTTGTCGCCGACGATCGCCACGCACTCGGCGTGCTCGGCCCCCAGGGCGATCAAGCCGCGGCCAACCCGTCGAACGGTGTGGTAATACTCTTTCCAGGTGTAGCTCTTCCAGCTCCCACTCGAATCCTTGCCGTGAATCGCCGGCTGATCGGGCCGTCGTTCCGCCCAGTCCGCGAGTTGGTGCACCAAGGTGTGGCGTTTGCCCATCGTCTCCTCCCACAAGCTCTAGGGGTTCCTGCAATCGGCGCCTACTATCGCCCAATTCGCAGAAAAACTCAATATCCCGAACGCGAGATCGTTGAAGAAGCGGACGAGGTGCGCTATCGTCGCCCCGACAAAGGCCGCTGCGCCGAGAACCGTTGAGGAAAATTCGCACGGCTGCAACGCCGAATGCATCACGCTGCGGTCCCACGGCTGCGTCGGCGACACGCTCCAACGATGAAGTAGGAGGGACGATCGCGATGGCTGAGCTACTGGTCGGCAGTTGGAACATCAATTCGATTCGGATGCGCATCGAGCGCGTGACCGCCTGGCTCGCCGAGCGCAAACCGGCGGTCGCCTGCTTTCAAGAGACCAAGACCGAGGACACGAGCTTTCCCTTCAGCGAGATCGAAGCGGCGGGCTATCGCGCCATCGCCCTGGGGCAGAAGAGCTATAACGGCGTGGCACTGGTGAGCCTCGATCAACCGGCGCCCCTCGCCCGCGGGCTCGATCGAGACCTCGAAGGCGGTGATGCCCGCTTGCTCGCCGCGCGCGTGAAGGACGTCGCCGTCTACTCGCTGTACGTCCCGAATGGCGGAGATGGCGAAGGCGAAAAGTACGACTACAAGCGGCGCTGGCTCGAGTCGCTGTTCGAGCACGTCACGACGACGCACCAACCCGACGATCCGGTCCTGCTCTGCGGCGACTTCAACATCGCCGCCGACGAACGCGACGTCCACGACGTGGACCAATGGGAGGGAAGCGCCCTCTACAACGACGAGATGCGCGGGATGCTGCAGCGTCTGCTCGCCTGGGGTTTCGTCGACACCTTCCGTCTGCACTGTGCCGACGACGCGATCTACTCGTGGTGGGATTACCGCCAGCTCGCCTTTCCGAAGAACATGGGCCTGCGGATCGACTACGTGCTGGCGACGCGCCCCCTCGCCGAGCGCTGCCGCGCGGCGTCGATCGACCGCCCCTACCGCAAGGGGAAGAAGCCGTCGGACCACGCCCCCGTGCTGGCGAGCTTCGACTGGCCCTGAGGCCCCCTGCGTGGCGCGACAACGACCAGCGGCCCACGTGCGAGGGGACCGTCGCGGTATTGCCCGTCGATCCACGCGTCAGATCGGCCCTAGGAGCGACGTCGAAGGCCGCTCAATAGCGTGGCAAAGAGCCACAGCGCGAGGAGGACAACCGGTAGGGGCGTCGGAGAGAGGCCGAGGCGCGTGACGCTGCAGCCGAAGACCGTGGTCCCACTCAGTCGCTCCTGGTATCCGCCCGTATCGACTCCTGCGTCGCTGGTGGCGTCGTCGGCGCCGTCGATATCGCTGACGAGATCGCCCTCGAGATCGGATCCGTCGCCGCCCGGGGCGTCCAACGTGCTGTCGGCGTCGGGCTCGACGTCGATCTCGGGCTGCAGATCCGCCTGATCGGCGAGGTCGTCGGCGAGATCACCGAGGGACACGTCGTCCGGCACATCGAGATCGGTCGGCGCGTCCGCCGTTTCGAGATCGCTCGAAAGATCAGGGGCTTCGAGATCGGCGAGATCGGCGTCCTGCGCGAGCGTGCCGTCGTCGCCGTCGAAACCGTCATCGCTGTCATCGGGATCGCCGACCAGCGCGACGACGACGATGATCTGCTGGTCGCTCACCGTTCCGCCGGGCGTAACGACGCTCGCCTGCAGCGTGTAGCTCCCCGGAGCGGGGGCGACGAAGCTCACGCTGCCCTGCCCGTTGGCATCGGAGGTGCGCCGTGCGGGCGTGGGGCTGAAGCTCCCGCTCGCCGGGCCGTCAACCTGGCTGAAGACGATCGGAAACCCGGGCAACGGCTGGTCGTCGCTCGAGCTGAAGGTCGCCACGAGCGTCACCGGGGTGCCGACGAACACGGGCGTCGTCGGCGCGGTGAGGACCACCTTCGGTGGGGAATCGAGGGTGTCGGCCGTCAGGGTCAGCGTATCGATCGTCGGCGTGTCGAGGGTGTTCGAGCGGAGGATCACGCGAAAACGGAGCTGCCCCGTGTCGTGCGGGAGCGAGCCGATGTTCGCCTTCAGCACCGCCAGCGGGTTGGCCAACGAGAGGCTGTTCTGCGTGGTGACCCACGCCTGCCCATCGAAGTAGAGCCAGCCGCCGCCGATGTCGAGCTGATAGGTGAGCGTCGTGCTGGCCGGGATCTGGACCAGCGCGTCGACGTCGAGCCACCGCACCGCCGCGTACTGCGCCACGAAGGTCGGCGTGTCGACGTATCCCGTCGGAAAATAGTAGCCCTCGCGCTCGATCGTCACCCGAGCCGTCGGCCATTGGCTCTCGACGACCTTGCGGCGCGACTTCGCCCCAAAGAGGTTCTTCTCGTCGTTCGTCTCGGCGTCTTCGAAGATCGCCCAGACCCGCTCGTCGCAGATCAGCTCGGTCGCGACGAAGCGATTGTTCGCGTCGAGGTCGATCGGAAAGCGGCACTTGCGCACGCCCGGCCGCAGCTGTACGCAACGCTGTCCGTCGCTGCAGTGGCTGTCCTGGGCGCAGTTCGAGACGAGCAGCGCGTTGCCGAAGTAGATCTTGTTCGGCGTCGGGTAGTCGTTCAGCTGCGAGGTCTTGGTCGCCTGGCAGCGTCCGTCCGAACAGACCGACGGCGCGACACAGTCGAAGCTCGACTGGCAGGTCCCGAACCGCAGGCGACAGGTCGTGTTGGGCCAAGTCGTCGCGATCGCCACGTACTCGGCGGGGCGCGGGATCAGGTAGCGCCGAGCGAGCTCGACGTAGGGCAGAAAGACGGTGCTCTCGTTGCCATCGCGATCGTCGGTCTGAATCATCCCGACGGGCGCCGCATTGATCCGCGACATCACGTGCACCGACACGCCCGTCCCCTGGTTCGACGACCCTGTGGTGTAGGTCTGCCCCTGGGCGAGGGTGACGTTGAAGCGCAAGTTCCCGCCCGTGAACACCGAGAGCTGCGTCTCTTCGTCGATCGCCGCCAGGTGAGCCTGGGCGCTCACGATGCCCCACAGATCGGTCGAGGCGGGGTAGAGCACGAGGCTGTCGACGTCGGCGTCGATCGTCGCGTTCGGCCGTCCGCGGTGGACGATCACGACCGGCTGGGGCACACAGCCCGGGCCGCTGTCGCAGAACGAGCGGATCCGCACGACGTTGCGCGGCAGCCCGATGTCGCTGGGGTCGCGGTCCTCGGTGTCGAAGTCGACGGCGACGAAGCTCCCCGCGGGTACGTCGATGTTCTGGGAGTTGATCGTGAGGCCCGTACCGACGAGGAGGTCGTCGAAGCGCACCGTCGCGTCGCCTGCGGGCGCATAGACGACGAAGGTGTTCTGGCCGCGAATCGTCGGCAGGGCGAACTCGAGCCCGCGATAGGCCAGAGGCGCCAGCGCGTTGGTGTTGTCGGCATCGGAGTAGAGGGCGAGGTTGCCGCGGGTCAGCACACGCGCGCCCTGGACCAGATCCGTCGGCGCGAAGATCGAGCCGATCAAGGCGTCGAGCGAGAGCAGTGGCCCGCTCAGGTCGCCGAGACGGATCTGGTTGCCGTCGTCGAAGCTGGCGACGAAGAGATCGCCGACGATCTCGCGATCCGAGAGCAGGACGTGGGTCGGCTGCGGCGTGCTGTAGCGAAAAACCGCGTCTTCATCTGATTTAGACGAAACAGAAGAACCAACGTAATCATAGTAAAGATAAAAATGCGTCGTCCCCGTCGGCAGCGTCGGAGCCTGCAGCCAGAGGTTCATACAGGGCCCGGGCACGCCGATCCGCGGCGCGTCGAAGACGGGATCGGCGTGGAAGTTTTCGGTGTAGACCCCGGGCGCGATGCCCAGCAGCGGCCAGGCGTCGTTCGGGCCCGGCGAAGCGGGGACCTCCATCGAGTAGTGGTACTCGCCGATCTTCTCGAGCTCGAAACGCAAGCGCCCCTTGACGACCGATGCACGAAGGGGCCCGGAATGAGCGTTGATCTGAGCCACAACCTGGTCGATCGTCAAGCCGTTACCGACGAAGACGACGCTGTAGGCGTTTCGCATGCTGCGGTAGGCCAGCGTCTTGCCGTCGAGATCGAAAGGGCCGGCGAGCGGCGCGCTCGACGTGAGGATCCCCGAGAGGTTCGGGCAACTTCGCAAGAGGTCGGATCCGTCGGCAAAATCTTCGATATAGAACGGGATTTCCGTCTTTCCGTCGGCGCTGGTGAGGCGAAGCTGCGCCGGATCGAGGTTCGTCAGGTGACCCCAGAAGTCGTCCTCGATCGCGTCGATCGTGATCGCCAGCGGATACTCCACGAGAGGCGCACCGGGATTTTCGACACTGATCCGCATCCGGCTTCGCCAGACGAGGTCGAGCCAGTCCGCGCGAAGCCCGAGCTTCGCCAACGAATCGCCGTTCTCGTTCAACAGGACGTGGGAGTCGGGGGCGTAGTCGCCGACGAAGCGCGGATTCTCGCCTCCGCCCTCGAAGAGGAAATTCACGGCCTTGGTC
>JAGQJP010000428.1 GCA_020430585.1 Myxococcales bacterium
CGCTCTTTTTCGAGTCGGTGCTGGATGCGCAGCAAGGCTCCGTCTTCGCGCCGCGCCGCGTCGTCGCGGTCAGCAGCGTCTTCACGCCGCGCGGCCTCTTCCAACATCGCCGTCGCTTCGCGCGCGACATGTCCGTCGCCGACCGCGATGGTACGCTCGTCCGATCGAGCCCTCTCGGAGTGACGAGGCCGCGCCCCGGCACTCGCTACGAGCTCGCCTTCAAACCCTGAGCGCCTGCCGCTCCGCGCCGAGGTGACGACACAATCGAGTTGCAGGGGCGCCGAGGCGGAGTATCATGGGAGCTCTATGAAGATTCTCGGGCTCTCCGCGTATTACCACGACAGCGCCGCCTGTCTGCTGCGGGACGGGCGAATCGTAGCCGCCGCACAGGAGGAGCGCTTCTCGCGCCAAAAGCACGACGCCGGCTTTCCCAGCCGGGCGATCGACTATTGTCTGGGCGAAGCGGGGATCGGGCGCGACGAGATCGACATCGTCGCCTTCTACGAGAAGCCGTTCCTCAAGTTCGAGCGTATCCTCCAGACTCAGATCGGCTACGCCCCCTGGGCGCTTCCCGCGTTCCTGCGGGCGATGCCGATCTGGATCAAAGAGAAGCTCTGGCTCAAGGCGGAGCTGCAGAGCCGCCTCGACTTCGAGGGGCGGATCATCTTCCCCGAGCATCACCAGAGCCATGCCGCCTCGGCCTATTTCGCCTCGCCGTTCGACGACGCGGCGATCATCACCATCGACGGGGTCGGCGAGTGGACGACGACGGCGATCGGTCGCGGGAGTGGCAACGAGCTGCGGCTCGAGCGGGAGATCCACTTTCCCCACTCGCTGGGGTTGCTCTACTCGGCCTTCACCCAGTACCTCGGCTTCGAGGTCAACTCGGGAGAGTACAAGGTGATGGGGCTCGCACCATACGGCGAGCCGCGCTTCGTCGAGACGATTCGCCGCGAGTTGATCGATGTCGGCGGCGATGGAGGATTCCGTCTCAACATGCGCTATTTCGGCTACGCCAGCGGGCTGCGGATGATCAATTCGCGCTTCGAGGCGCTCTTTGGCCGCCCGGCGCGCCGCTCCGCCGACGAGCTGGAGCCCTTTCACATGGACCTCGCCCGCTCGCTGCAGGCGGTGATCGACGAGACGATGCTCGCCCTCGCGTACCACGCGCAGCGGCTCACCGCCGCGAAAAACCTGGTGTTGGCGGGCGGTGTGGCGCTCAACTGTGTGGCCAACGGGCGCGTTCTGCGCGAAGGTCCCTTCGAGGGCCTCTTCGTTCAACCCGCCTCGGGGGACGCGGGTGGCGCGCTCGGCGCGGCGCTCTACGTCTGGCACCAGGTGCTCGGGAACGCGCTGGAGCCCGCTCCGGAGGGCGATGACCGGCAGGCAGGCTCCCTCTTGGGCCCGCAGTTCGACGCGGCCGCGATCGCCGCGTTCCTCGACGCCGAGGGGATCGAATACCAGCGGCCCGAGAATCTCGAGGCGCGCGTCGCCGAGTTGCTGGCGAAGGAACAGGTCGTCGGCTGGTTCCAGGGGCGCATGGAGTTTGGCCCACGCGCCCTGGGCAATCGTTCGATCCTCGGCGACCCGCGCGCGCCGCGGATGCAAGAGACGATGAACCTCAAGATCAAGTTCCGCGAGAGCTTTCGCCCCTTCGCCCCTTCGGTGCTCGAGAGCGAGGCCTCGCGCTATTTCGAGATCGATCGGCCGAGCCCCTACATGCTCGTTACGGCGCCGGTTCACGCGCAGATGCGTCGAGCGGTCGACGCCGAGGACGCCGCCAAACGCGGACTGGCACTGCTCGCGGTGATGCGCTCGGAGATCCCTGCGGTGACGCACGTCGATTGGTCGGCGCGGCTACAAACCGTCAGCGAGCGCCACAACCCGCGCTTTCATCGGCTGCTTGCGGCGTTTTTCGAGACCCAGGGCTGTCCCGTGCTCGTCAACACCTCCTTCAACGTTCGCGGTGAGCCGATCGTCTGCACGCCGCAGGACGCCTACCGCTGTTTTCAACGGACCGGAATCGACGCCCTCGTTCTCGGTGACTTCCTGCTCGAGAAGGCGGCGATGCCAGCCTCCGAGGGCGTGCGCGGTGCCCTCGACGAGCGGCGACCGAAGGCGCGGCTGCTCGAGGAGCTGCGCGCCGAGATCCGCGAGATCGACGGTAGCCCGCGCGCGCTGCGCCAGTTCGGCGCTTTGATCGGCGTCGTGTCGATCGCGCTGACCGGCCTATTCGCGACCCGCCCCTTTTCGGCTCTCGCCTGGAGCGCGATCGGCCTCGGCGGCGCCGCGCTCGCCTGCGCCGTGCTCCGGCCCGCGGCGCTGCGCTGGCCCCATCGCCTGTGGATGAGCATCGGATTGGTCCTCGGCGCGATCGTCTCGCGGGTACTCTTGACGGTGCTCTATCTCGTCTTGATCACGCCGATGGGATTGGTCGCGCGCCTCGTCGGACGCCCGTTTCTCGATCGCCGGTTTCGCGTCGACGGCGAGCGCTATTGGCGCGAGCGCGAGGGCGCGCAAAGCGAGGCGGATCGCCAATTTTGACGTTCCGCGACGGCGGAGCGTTTTGGCACGGTCTCTCGGATGGTGTATGATCGCCGCGACGGTCGGGGGAGCGATTGGAGACGAGGGCGACGGGCGGAGTCGCGGGATTTCGGCGGTCGAAGCGGCGCCAGAACGACGAGCCGCCGTTGGGGGAGAGACGCGTGAGACGAAAGCTCGCCATCGCCAAAGAGCTGTGGCAGTACATGCGGGTCCGCAAGAAGTGGTGGCTCTTTCCGATCGTCGTCTTTCTGGTGCTCCTCGGCCTGATCCTGATCCTCGGTAAGAGCTCTCCGCTGGCGCCTTTGATCTATCCGCTGTTCTGAACCCGAACGAGCAGGGGCTCCGATGACCGAGGCGACGACGAACGAGAAGGTGACCGAGCAGAGCCCGACGGGCAGACGGCGGTTGATTCAGGCGCTCGCGCTAGGGCTGATGTTCGTCGTGCCACTGCTGTTGGCCGAGCTGACGGTGCGACTCGTCTTCGACGTCCCCTCGCCCGACGCGCGGCGAAAGCTCGCTCTGCGCTACCAGCCCGCGCTCTTCGCGCGCCACATCTTTCCGGCGACGAGGCAACGGGTCGACAAGTATCGAATCAATCGACTCGGCTATCGCGGCGCCGAGTTCGAACCGGCCAAGCGGCCGGGGGTGATCCGGGTGATGATCTACGGCGGCTCGCAGGTCTTCGACCCCTTTTGCGACGAGGAGCAGCAGTGGCCGCACCGGCTGCAGCTGGCGCTCGGTGCGCTCGGGCGGCGCGATGTCGAGGTGATCAACGCCGGCATTCCCGGCCACGCCTCGTTCGATTCCCTCGGCCGACTCTTGACCGAAGGCCATCGATTCAGCCCGGACGTCGTAATCCTGGACAACGCCTGGAACGACATCAAGGGCTTTGGCTCGAGGCGCGCGCTCCTGCGGAGTCTCGCGCCCTACGAGCCGAAAATCGACCGACGGCTGGTTTACGCCAATCGCGTTGATCGCTTCTTCTCGCGCTACTCTCAGCTCTACCGCCTGCTGCGCAACGCCTACCTCCGACGCACGCTCGACGCGGGACTCGAGGGGCGGCGCCGACAGGGCGAGCTCTCCTCGACGCTCCAGCCGAGCGCGCTGCGCCAATACGGGCTGGTGATCGAGACCTTCGTCGATCTCGTGCGCAACATCGGGGCGCACCCGATCGTGATGCTCCAGC
The DNA here is from genome assembly GCA_020430585.1 of Myxococcales bacterium. GTDB lineage: Bacteria > Myxococcota_A > UBA9042 > JAGQJP01 > JAGQJP01 > JAGQJP01. The sequence continues at coordinate 3,731 of JAGQJP010000428.1, forward strand.
CGCGGCTGGCGACGGCGACGCTGGCCGCGACGTTGCGGGCGAAGATTCGCTACCGCTATACCGGGTTGACCCACGAGGCGCTGGTGCGAGCCTTCGGCGAGACCGACCGGCTCCTGCGAGCGGTGGCGAAGAAGAAGAACGTCCCACTCTTCGAGGCGGAGATCGACGGCCAGGGCGAGCTCTTCGTCGACCACGTGCATTTGACGCCCAAGGGCTCGGCGCTCCTCGCCCGCAAGCTCGCTCGCTTCCTCCTCCCGCTCCTCGCCTCGAGACCGCGGACGCTTCCGGGTCCAGCGAAGCCGGGGCCTTGAGCCTGGCAAATCGACGCGCCGCAGCGCCCGGGCCTCGACTCTACGAC
>JAGQJP010000043.1 GCA_020430585.1 Myxococcales bacterium
CCGGGGCCTGGAGAAAGGTCGTCGAGCTCTGCGAAGAGCTGCTCGCACAGATCGAGGAGCCGCGCGAGCGTGCCGAGATGATGATCTACCTCGCCGAGGTCGCGTACTATCAGCTCGACAAGCGCGCCGCCGCCGTCAGCTGGCTCGAGAGCGCCGTCGAAAGCGACGTCGACTTCGAACCGCCCCTTCTCTGGCTGCAGAAGCTCTATCGCGAGGATGACAACTGGCAAGCCGAGATGAAGCTGCTCGGCCGCCACGCTCACTCCAGCGCATCGCTGGCGACGAGGACCTCGGCCCTGGTGCGAATGGCAGAGCTCGCCGAGCAACGGAGCAACGACAGCGGCGAAGCCCTGGAATATCTCAACCAGGCTCTCGACGAGGTCTTCCGGTCGTTTCCCGCCTTCGAGCAGATCGTCCGCATTCTTCGGGACCGCAGCGAATGGGCGGCGCTCGAGACGCAGTATCGTAAGATGATCTCACGCTCGAAGAGCCTGACCTACAGCCTCAACCGCCAGCTCGGCGAGATTCAGGACCGCGGACGGGTTGAGCGGCAGCCCCAGCGCGAGGTCGAGGTGACGAGCACGATTCGAATCGCCGCCGACTTGGCCGAGGCGATCCCGCAATCGATCGAGATCGCCGACGCCCTGTTCCATCGCATCGAGGATCCCACCGGTCGCGACAGCAGAGCGACGTTCGAGGGGATGACGGGCGCCGTCGACGAGGAACAAAGCGTTAGTCAGACCCAAGGCGCGGTCGACGAGGGGGCCAGCGTTGATGGAGCGAGCGCGGCGGGGGCGGCGACGAGCGACGTGATCTCGGGGGTGGACGATACCCTCGAGCCGGCATCGAAGACGACCGAGAGCGCGAAGCCGAGCGATCGCCTAGAGACGAGAGCCGAAACGCCAGAGTCCGACGCGAACCCCGTGCCAGCCGACGAGCCGAGCAAGTTCAGCGAAGCGGCGACAGACGAGTTGAGCGTCTCCACCGCGGAGGAGAGCATCGATGGTGAGGAGAGCGACAGCGCGCCGCCCCGACGTCCCGCCTCCGTCGTGCAGAGCGGCGAGCACGTCATCGTCGCCCCTCCCGAGAGCGACCCCGACACCCCGCGGGAGGACGCGAGCGAGCTGCCTCGCGCGGATTGGGCCGCGATCGAACCGACCCAACCCGCGATCGCCGTCGACGGCGCCGCTTCGAAGCCACCCACCCAGGGCGGCGTCGAGCTGCGCTCGCGCGTGCACTGGGAAGCCCGCTTACCGACGCATCCCCGGGTCGACATCGCCGAGGTCAGCGATGCCAAACGCGCCTCGCTCTATCAGCAACTCGACGAACAGCGCGAACGCGGCGACGTCGAGGGATCGATGGACACATTGGAAGCCCTCGAGCGCCTGGAGAGCGATCCCCACGATCGCGTGTTTCTCGCCATCGAGCTCGCGGAGCTAGCCCAGGGCGCACTCGAGCACGTCGGGCGCGCCGAGGCGGCTCTGATGCGAGTTCTGGAGAACGATCCAGACAACCTCGTCGTACTGGAGCGCCTGCTGCAACTCTACCTGTTGACCGAGGACAAGCCTGCCGCCATCGACTGCCTCCTGCGACTGATCCAGATCGAAGAGGACAAACCTCGCCGCGCCGAGCTGCGCACCGCTCTCGGTCAGCTCTACGCCGCGTCCGACGAGCTCACCCGAGCGATCTCTTCGTTCGGCAAAGCGCTGCTCGATGATCCGGACAACGAACGAGCACACGAGCTGCTCAACGACGTCGTCGAGATGCACGGCGACTGGCACAAGCTGGAGGAGGTCTATCTCGCGCTGCTCTCGGCGCCCGAGATTCTGAACCCCGACCGTCTGTTCGCCCTCAACCTGGCGACGGGCGACCTCTACCGCACGCGCTTGATGAACCTCGAGCGGGCGGCGCACCACTTCGAGCTCTGCATCGCAGCCCAGCCCCAGAGCCTGGACCTGCGCGAGAGTCTCTGCGAGCTCTACGAAATTCTCGGCCTCGCCGACGAGCGGTTCCTCGAGCGATCGATCGAACACCAGCGGCTCGTGCTGAGCCTCGATCCGCTCCGGGAGTCGACGCTCCACGGCTTGCTCGAATCCCAGCGCAACGTCGGCGCGCTCGACGCCGCGTTTCGGGTCGGCCAGCTCCTCGCCGCGACGGGGAGAGCGAGTGAGGCCGAGCGGGCGTTCCTCAACGAGCACGCACGCCTCGATCTGCCGACGTTCCGCCACGCCTTCACCGACGAGCAGTTCGCGCAGGGCCTGGTCCCCGTGGGGATGGACACGCGGATCAACCGCTTGATGGCTCTGATCAGCCGCCTCGAGTACCGCTTCGTCCCCGTCCAGACGCCTTCGGGAGCGCGCGTGCTCGGATACGGCCACCAATTCCGTCACGTGCTCCAGGAGATCTCGCCGCTCTTCGAACGCATGCCGCCCGAGGTCTTCAAATGCGACGGCGACGAGCTGCGAGCGATCGGCAAACCGATCGCCCTGATCGTCGGCCAATCGCTGCTCTCGACGCCCGATCTGAAGCGCTGGGGTTTCCTCATCGGCCGCGCGCTCTGTCATCTGCGGCCGGAGTTCTTTCTCCTCAGCTACGGAGCGGATGCGGCTCGCAACTGTATCGCCGCCGCCGTGAACTTCGCCGTCGGTGGCGAGCGGGTCACCGACACGAGCCAGAGCCTGCGCTTCTTCGACCACTTCGATCGCCTCGGGATCGAGGAGCGC
>JAGQJP010000429.1 GCA_020430585.1 Myxococcales bacterium
CGCGTCGCGATGGTGGGGGACGGGATCAACGATGCGCCGGCACTCGCCGCCGCCGACGTCGGGATCGCGATGGGCACGGGGACGGACGCGGCGATCGCCTCGGCGTCGATCACCCTCGTCAAGGGCGATTTGCGGAAGGTCGCCCTGGCGCGGCGTCTGTCGCAGCGCACGATGTCGATCATCCGCCAGAATCTCTTTTGGGCCTTCTTTTACAACGTGGCGGGGATCCCGATCGCCGCATTCGGCCTGCTCAATCCGATGATCGCCGCGGCGGCGATGGCCTTCAGCTCGGTTTCGGTGGTGACCAACGCCCTGCGCCTGCGCAAGACCAAACTCTAGCGCTCGCATCCTCTGTCGAAGCGGAACGGAGCTCCTTCCGTCGGTCGCGCGTCCTCTGTCGAAAATGGAACAGAGCTCCTTCAGTCGGTCTCGAGCGACCCCCCCGTGGGGAGCGCCGCGCCGCCGTCGACGAAGAAGTGGGGGTAGGCGCGGCGCCACGCTTCGAGCATCAGCTCGAGGGGGAAGTCGTCGAAGGCCCCGTATTGGTGGAGGTACTCCATGTATTGTCGCCCCGCGGGGTCGAAGGGCTGGAGCATCGCATCGTGGACGCCGTCGAACTCTGTCGTCGCGACGCCCATTCGGTCGCAGAGCGAGCGGTTGAACGTCGGCGCGACCTTGACCCAGCGGCGATCGAGCCAGAGCAGGGTGAAGCCGTGGAAGGCGAAGACGTCGCTCCGCATCAGGGCGAGCAAGCGCGGCGTCGCCAGGTGGTTGCGCACGTCGGCGAATCCGAGGCGAGCTGGAATTCCGAGGGCCCGCGCCGCGGCGGCAAGGAGGATCGCCTTGGGAACACAGAAGTCCTCACCCCGCGCGAGCACCGACGAGGCCTTGAATTGCTCGGAGGCCCGCGCCGCGTTGTAGGGATTGTAGCGGATGCCATCTCGTACCGCGTAAAAGAGGGAGATCGCCGCCGCGCGCACCGTCGTGGCCTCGCGCTCGATGGCGGCTGCTCCGTCGAGGAGTCCGCTCTCCCCGCGGCTCGCCGCCGACGGCGGGCGGGCGCGAAGGCCGGCGCCGTTCGCTTCGGCGAACGCGATCAGCGCCGGGTGATCGGCGTCGAGGAACCACGTAGGCTCTAGGCTGGCGCGGTCGATGGACATCGTCGGCTCCCGCGGGTTCGCCTGCGCAACCGTCTCACGGCGGTTCATCGTGGGCGAAGCAGCCAGAGCCCGCCGAAGAGCGAGGCCAGATTGGCCGCCAGCGAGAGCGCGAGCGCTTCGCCCGGTTTCAAACGTCCCAGAGACCAGTATAGCAGACCCTCGACGAGCGTGATCACGAGCTCGACGATCGTCAGCTTGAGCGCGAAGGCGCCGGGCAGCTGGGGAAACGTCAGGTAGAACAGGCCGTGGGTCAGAAGGTTCGCTCCCAGGCTCAGGGCGACGAGCCAGAGCGTCCGCCCTCGATGGCGTAGGTACGCGTACGTCCCGATCAGCGGCAGCTCGAGCCCCAAGGTCACGAACAGAACGCGGAGGTAGTGCATCGCGCGGCGCATCCTTCGGGAAATTCGCCAGTGACTCAGCTACGCCCGACCTCGCGCGTTTGTCAACATTGGACCTGAAATTCGCGTCGACTTGCGCTATCCTTGCTCGCGGGGTGTAACAGACCTGAGCTCTGGAGGTGACCCATGCGCAGCGTCCGATTCATCGTGGTATTGGTTCTGGTCGGTCTCGGTCCCGCGTCGGTTTTTGCGAATGCGCCGGCGCCGTGGTGGGCCTGCGACGGAAAGCAGGTCGGCGAGAAATGTGGCGATGGCACGTACTACGACGGGTACTGTGTCCTCGCCCCCAGCTGCACCGACGACACGAACACGGCGGTCAACGAGTGCCTGCAATGCACGGGGAGCGCCCCGCCCGCGGATACGGTGACCCCGCAGGAGGACAGCGTGACGCCGCAGGTCGATGTGCCGCCGGTCGATACGTCCTACGAGGACGGCGTCGCGCCGAGTGGCGATACCACGACCGACACCGTCGGGCCCGACACGACCAGCCCGACCAACGACAGCGTCGGCGCCGATACCAGCACGACGCCGAAGACTACGAGCAGCAGCGGTGGCTGCTCGATGGCGCAGACCACGACCTCCCTCGGCCTGATCCTGCTGTTGATGCTCCTCGCGATCGAGCTCCAGCGGCGCAAGCACCGCGCCTTGTAGCACCCCAGCGCAAATGCGCTTCATCGCCGCGACCGCGGAGCGCCTCGCCACGCTGCCGCTCGTCGCCTCGCCGCGCTGCCGCTCGTCGCCTCGCCACGCTGCCGCTCGTCGCTGCGACCGCGGTACGCGAGACCACTCGAGATCGCTCGATCGGCCCTCGCTGAGGACCGATGACCTCAGCGCGATCTGTCCAACATCTTGTAAATGCGTAGGTTTGCTTTGGCTCACATCTTGCTTCAATCGGGCCCGTGATGACGGACCGACGAGGACGGTGGGGTATGAAGACGACACGCATCTTGGCAGCGACTCTCTTTTTCGTGGCGATCGTGGTGAACAGCGGCTGCGAACCGGTCGAGCCCTACGAGACCCAGGGCGGGGTGACCTTCGACGCCAGCTGCAGCCAGCACCTGACGACGCTGAAAAAGGCGATCAACTACATCGTCGACCACAAAGATCGGATGAAATACAGCGGCAATGCCGTCGCCGACATCGTCGCCGGCAAGTCCTACAAGCTGACGATCATCTGTCGCGAGCTAGGCCCCAACGATGTCGGCTCCTTCGGTCAAGCCTGGCGCTCGAAGGGCGCCGACAACGCCTTCATCGAGATCAACTCCGACAGCGTTCTCGGCTCGAAGTGGTACCACTCGCTCTTCGTCAAGCCCGGCTACAGCGGAACCGAGGTCTTCACCGCGGGCATCCTGGCACACGAAGCGACCCACGTCTGGGATTTCTTCAACATCGAGGGCTGCAGCAAGGAAGAGAAGCCGACCTACAACCAATATCTGCTCTGGCAGTTCGGAGGCTTGATCTCCGACGCGATCGCCTGCTACGATTCAACTGGGCGTGGGTGTGGCGAGCAAGAAGACCACTTGATTTCAGCGTTGGAGTGCGTCTTCGACTGAGGAGCCGATGAACGACAAGCTTCGATTCCGACCCCTTCTTCTCATTTGTAGCCTCGTTCTTCTCACCAGCCACTGCAGTGACGGCTCCGACGGCATTCGCACTGGAAACGACGAGATCCCCTGTCTGGTGAAGTGCCACCGTGGCGACAACCTGGTGCTCGGCTCGGCGCTGAGCTGGGATGCGAGCTGCGACGCCGAGAAGGCCAAAGTCAAGGACGCGATCGCCTTCATCCTCAACAACGAAGAGAGCCTCGTCACCCAGGGCAAGGCGATCACCGACCTGTTGACGGGAAACTCGACCGCGCTGGTCCTCGCCTGCGCCTCGATCGAGAACAGCGGACAGCCGATCGGCACCACCGACCTCGCAACCCGCGCGAGCCAGGCCCGTCTGACCCTGCACATCCCGACGGGCGCGCTCGTCGACGGGCTAGCCTCTCTGGTCCCGCCTGACGAGACCGACGCTCTCGCCGCGTATCTCGGCGGCCCGCTGGTTCATCTGGCGACGGATCTGGTCTACAGTCTGGCGAGCGGGAGCTGTCCGAACGAGGAGGTCGCCCTCGACAATCAATACGCGATCTGGAGGCGCAGCGCGCTCGCGCCGCAGGCCAAGAGCTGCGCGTCCAACGCGAGCGCCGACTGCGGTCTCGAGTCCCACGAGTTTTCGTTGCTCACCTGCCCTGACCAGCCTTGAGCGAATGAGTGTCACCGCGCTATCTCGTCGTTCGCTGTCGGGTCTGTTGATGGTCGGGCTCGCGGCCTCCTCCTGGGGGACGTGGAGCCTGTTCCTGCGCGGCACGAAGCTTCCCGCGAGCAGCACCTCGCCGATCGTCCTCGCGCTGATCGGGCTCTTCGCCCTGGCTTTCGTGCGCTTCGAGCCCGCTCGCCCCGTCTGGAGTCGGACGAATCTTTCGCTCTTGGCGGCGCTGGCTGGGCTCGACGCGCTGAATTTCCTCACCTTCTTTGCCGCGATGGAGCAGACGACGCTGGCGATCGCCGTGCTGACCCACTATCTCGCGCCGCTGGTGATCGCTATCGCGGCGCCGTTCATCGAGCGCGAGCGTGTCCCTGGTGCGCGGGGAGCCGCAGTGCTAGCGACCGGCGGATTGCTGCTCGTGCTCGAGCCCTGGCATGCCGCCGGGGGAGCGCTGATCGGGGGAGCGCTGGGCGCCACGAGCGCCGTTGCGTACGCGGGTGTCGTCTTTCTCTCGCGGCGTCTCGTTCCGCGGATCGGCGCAGTGCGGACGCTCTCGTTTCACGCCTTCGTCGCCGCGGGCTTGCTCTTGCCCTTTACGGGCATGCGCGCGTTGGTCGCGATCCCCGTCGAGGCGCTCGGGCTCTTGGCCCTCGGTGCTCTCGGTCCTGGTGCGCTAGCGGGGCTGATCTTCCTGCGCGGGCTCGATCGCGTCGGCGCCTCGCGGGCGGCGGTTCTCACGTTTCTCGAGCCGCTGGTCGCTGTCGCGGTGGGGATCTTCGTCTGGAGAGAACGCCTGACGCTCAACGCCCTCGTCGGGGCGCTCATCGTCCTGGGGGCGGGCCTCTTCGTCGCTCGGCGACCGAGCGAGGCGGTGCTCTCGTCCAGTGGAGGATCCGATTCGATCTGAGTCGCGGCGGAGTCGGAGACAAAGCACGATCGGCCGGTGCGGTAGGTGGCCGTCGAACCGCCCGTTCGGCGGGAGGCCGTCGATCGGCCCGTTCGGGAGGTCGGTCGGACGCGTCAGGGCGTGTGGGTGACCTTGTTCGCCGTGCCGAGGTTCGAGACCAGCGCCTTCTGGCCGCCGACGCCACGCTTCCAGTTGACCATGTTGTGGTTTCCGCGCACGTTGAGGCGCTTGACGCCCTCGATCTTCACGACGTTGTGGTTTCCGTCGACCTGCACCAGGGCGCAGTCACCTGTCAACGTCAGCACGTTGTGGTTGCCGAGGATCGTGATCGTCGTCGAGCCGTTGCAGGCGCGTCGGATGGCTTTGTGGTTCCCTTCGACGACGAGGCTGTCGGCAAAGGCGGCAGACGCGGCGCTGAGGCACGCGGCGGCAACGATGAGGGCGAGGATTTTGCGCATGATGCTCTCCTTGGTAGTCAAAGGCCTTCGTCCCGAATTGGTTGCTATTATACGGATATACGCGCCGCTGTAAACGGCGATCGATCACAGCTCGTCAGGTAGGGCCCATTCGTCGCGCAGCGCGGCGAAACAGACCGTATCTCGGCGGCTGCCGTCGGGTGCGAGCATCTGTGAGCGGAGGAGACCCTCGCTCTGCATTCCCGCCTTCTCGGCGATCGCCAGGCTGGCGAAATTGTCGGCGCTGCAACGCCAGGCGAGCCGATCCCAGGGCCAATCGCTGAACCCCCAGGCGAGAATCGTCTGCAGGGCGCGCGTGCCGAGTCCTTTGCCCGCTCGCTCCTGGCGGATCCACATCCCGATCTCTGCCGTCGCCGACTCGAGCCCACCGTCGCGCAGGTGGAATCCGCTACCTCCGAGGAGGGTTCGTTCATCGACGGAGAAGATCCCGAGGGCGAAGTCCTGGGCCAACAGGTAGCGCCCACGGCTCTCGCGGCAAAACCGTTCGGCTTGGGCCGTGGATTGATGCGGGCGTGCCCAGTGCATGAATCGGCGCAACAGGTCGTACGAGGCGTTCGTGGCGTCGGCCAGGCGCTCGCCGTCGCCAGGCATGTACGATCGGATGACGAATTCAGCGGTCGCGTGGCGATCGGGTGCTACGAGGTACATCGGCTCGCTCCTTATCGTGCGCTCGATACGATACCGCGGGCCTGTGACGTTCGCAACCCCCAACCGGGTCGCGCGGGGTGCTCGGACTTTGCTATAATCGGTACGTTCATCTTGACATCGGCGTTCCCGGCCCAAGATTGCCACGAGGAAGAGGACGATGAGCGATACGAAACGACGCGAGGATCTCGAAGGTGACGTCCGCGTCAAAGAGCGGCCAAAGACCAAGAAACCGAAGCTTTACAAGGTCCTGCTGCACAATGACGACTACACGACGATGGAGTTCGTCACCGAGGTCTTGATCGAGATCTTTCACAAAACCCAAACGGAGGCGACGCAGCTGATGCTGCACGTGCACACCCGAGGCGTCGGCATTGCGGGCGTCTACACCCGCGACATCGCCGAGACGAAAGTCGCCAAGGTGCACCAACGCGCGCGGGATCAGGGCATGCCTCTGCTCTGCACAATGGAAGCCGAATGAAACTCTCCGACGATCTGCAAATCTCTGTCTCGGTCGCGATCAACGAGGCCATGCGCCGTGGTCACGAGTTCGCGGGGCTCGAGCACCTGCTCTTCGCGCTGATCCACGACAAGGAGACCGCCGAGGTGATTCACCACGCAGGTGGTGACGTGCGCGCCCTCAAAGAGCGGATCCACAAGTTCCTGACCAAGGAGATCGAGAGCGTCCCCGAGGACAAGCGCGAGCACCCCGAGCCGAGCCTGGCGTTCCAACGCGTAATCCAGCGCGCCGCGGCACACGTTCAGTGGTCGGGCAAGGACGAGGTCTTCGGGTACAACGTGCTCGTCGCGATGTACACCGAGCCGGACTCGTGGGCGGTCTATTTCCTGCAAGAGCAGGGGATTACGCGGCTGGACATCGTGAGCTACATCTCCCACGGCTCGTCCAAACGCAACGACGGATCGGTGGCCCTGGTCCCGGGCGCGCCGAAGGTCTCCTCGGACGAAGAGGACGAGGACGATCCCTGGGGCGCGGGCGACAGCGAGCCGGGCAAGCGCGTGGATGCCCTCGAGGCATTCTGCTCGAACCTCAACGAGCTCGCCGAAAAGGGCAAGATCGATCCGCTGATCGGGCGCCACGAAGAGATCCACCGCGCGCTGCGCGTTCTGGCGCGGCGACGCAAGAACAACCCGATCTTCGTCGGCGACTCTGGGGTGGGCAAGACGGCGATCGTCGAGGGCTTGGCGCTGCGCATCTTCCAGAAAGAGGTCCCCGAGGTGTTGCGCGACGCGGTAATCTACAGCCTCGACATGGGGGCGCTGCTCGCCGGGACGCGCTATCGCGGTGACTTCGAGAACCGAATGAAGGCGGTGCTCAAGGCGCTCGAGGAGAAGGCCCACGCGATTCTCTTCATCGACGAGATTCACACGGTGATCGGCGCGGGCTCGGCCAGCGGCTCGACGATGGACGCCTCGAACCTGCTCAAGCCGATGCTGGCCCAGGGGACGCTGCGCTTCATCGGCTCGACGACCTACAAAGAGTACCGCTCGCACTTCGAGCGCGACCGCGCGTTGGCGCGCCGCTTCCAGAAGATCGAGGTGCTCGAGCCGTCGGTCGAGGACACGGTGAAGATCATCGAGGGGCTGCGGCCGCGCTACGAAGAATATCACAAGGTGCGCTATACCAAGCAGGCGGTGCGGGCGGCGGCGGAGCTCTCGGCGCGCTACCTCCACGGGCGCCATCTGCCAGACAAGGCGATCGACGTGATCGACGAGGCGGGAGCCGCGGCGCGGCTTGCCGGTCGCGACGGCGATCGAATCTCGATGCGCGAGATCGAGCAGATCCTGGCGACGATGGCCCAGATTCCGCCCAAGCGCGTCTCCAAAGACGACAAGGAGCGGTTGCGCTCCCTCGACGCCGACCTGAAACGGCTGATCTACGGTCAGGACGAGGCGATCGACACCTTGGTCTCGGCGATCAAGCTCTCTCGAGCGGGTTTGCGCAACCCCGACAAGCCGATCGGCTCGTTCCTGTTGACCGGGCCGACGGGCGTTGGCAAGACCGAGGCCGCCAAACAGCTCGCCAACTGCCTCGGCGTCGAATTCGTCCGCTTCGACATGTCCGAGTACATGGAGCGCCACACGGTCTCGCGCTTGATCGGCGCGCCTCCGGGCTACGTCGGCTTCGACCAGGGCGGGCTGTTGACCGAGTCGATCAACAAGACGCCCCACGCCGTTCTGCTCTTGGACGAGATCGAGAAGGCGCATCCCGACGTGTTCAATCTGCTCTTGCAGATCATGGACCACGGGACGCTGACCGACACGAACGGGAAGAAGGCGGATTTTCGGCACGTGATCCTGCTGATGACCTCGAACGTCGGCGCCCGCGAGCTGGCGCACAAGCCGATCGGCTTTGGTGAGCGCACCGCACAGGGCAAGGACGACAAGGCGGTCGAGTCGATGTTCAGCCCCGAGTTCCGCAATCGACTCGACGCGCGCGTGCGCTTCAACCCGCTGGACAAAGGGATCATGGGCCAGATCGTCGACAAGTTCGTCAAAGAGCTCGAGGGCCAGCTGACCGAGCGTCACATCACCATCGCGCTGACACCCGCCGCGCGCGACTTTCTCGCCGACAAGGGCTACAGCCCCGAGTTCGGTGCGCGGCCCCTCGAGCGCGTGATTCAGGAGAACGTCAAGCGGCCCCTCTCAGAGGAGATCCTCTTTGGCAATCTCGCGCGTGGCGGCCTGGTGCAGATCGACACCGCGGAAGATGGCCTCGGCTTCAGCTACCCCGAGCGCGTCCAGGACCGACCCAGCTCGACGGGTATCGATCTCGGCCCCGATGACGACGAAGAGGAGGAGGAAGAGTACGAATCGACGTACAGCCCTCCGCCGCCCGACGAGTCGCCGAGCGACGACGCTGGTGATCCCGAGAGCCCCGCAGAGAGCGGCCCGCCGTCCGCGGGCGGCGCCTCCGCGTCCGCGCCCGAGGCGGCGCCTTCGTCCGCAACCAAGCCGTCGCCAGCGAAGGCCTCGCCTCCGGCGAAGGGCGCGAAGCGATCGACGCCCGCCGAGCCCGATTCCAGCCCCGCCCGCGTCGACAAGCCGACCAAACACTGATCGATGGCGCGCGATCGTCCCGCCGGTGACCAGCTGCCCAACAGCTACTGAGGCGGAACACGGCGAATTGGATCCGCGCTCGTGCTCGCCATCCGCTCGTCGCCTCGCGTTGACGACGCGGAGACGGGCTCATGACGAGGGTGTCGTTGGATCTCGATGCCGGTATTCCCATTCGGCGCGGGAGATTCGGTAGAGCACGTGGCGTTGGGTGCGGTGGCCGGCGGGGATCAGCGGATGGTCGAAGTCGCCCTCGGGATCCCGGACCATTCCGAGCTTCTCCATCACGTTGCGAGAGCGTCGATTGGCGACCACGGTCATCGAGATGATCTCGTCGAGGGAGAGCGACTCGAAGGCAAAGCGCAGCGCCGCGCGGGCGCCCTCGGTGGCGTAGCCCCGGCTCCAATGCTCGTAGGCCAGACGCCAGCCAATCTCGACGCAGGGGGTGAAGTGCGCCTCGAACCGCGGGCGGTTGAGGCCGATGAAGCCGATGAACGGCGCGCCGCCTTTTACCTCGGTGGCCCAGAGGCCCCAGCCGCACTCGTCGATGAAGCTCCGCAAACGCTGCGCCCCCCCGTCGCTCTGTTCCCGTGTCTGAAGCGCGGGGAAGTGCTCCATGACCCGCGGGTCGCTGTTCAATTGGTAGAACGGCTCGTAATCTTCGTCGCGCCATTGGCGCAAGAGCAGGCGCTCGGTCTCGATCGTCGTCATCGCGCGGTCCCCCGTCGGTTGATGCCGGGATTCTAGCGTCACAGAGGCGCTCGTTCAACGCTCCTCTGGCTGATGATTCCGAGCTGGCAATTCGACGCGTCTTCTCGTAGACTTAGCCTGATTCGACGCGAGGAGCCCCGATGAAGATTCATTTTTCTCCCGGCCCGGCCCACAACTGCCTGCAATGTGGCGCCAGTTGTTATCACTCTGCGATCGGCCCGATCAGCGACGCGGAGATCGAGCGCGTCGAGGCGTCGTCGATTCGCGAGGCGATGCCCCACCTGCCCGAGCCCTTCTGGTACGAGGTCAGCGACGCCAACAGCGACAGGCGCTACCGTTTCTTCAAGACCGAACGCGCCCACTGTGTTTTCCTCACCGAGGATGGGCGTTGCGGGATTCACCGCCACATCGGCCTTTCGGCAAAGCCCCTGGTCTGTCGCACGTTTCCCTTCGTCTTGACCCAGACGCCGACCGGCCTCTACGCCCAGAACACGATCGAGTGCCGCGTCGCCCGCGAGGCGTTGACGCGCTCGCACGAGGAGGCGGCGGAGGAGATCGCCGGCATCTGGAGCGACGGCCCGCCAGCCCATTACGTGATCGGCGACACGGTGCATCTGACGCTCGAGCGCAGCGTGAGCTACGGCGAATACGAGGTCCTCGAGGACGAGCTGATGGCGATCATCGCGCAGCGCGAGCTCGACTACGAAGAGCGGTTGCGGCGCATCGCGTCGCGCGTCGCGGCGGCGGGTGCGATCGACGGCGAGCCGCTGGACGACGAGGCCTATCGCGCCGTGATCCGCGGCTTCAGTCTGGCCCTGGCGACGTTGGCGCGGCGCTGCGCGGGACTCGACAAGGAGCCACTCTTTTCGTCGCGTTGGCTGCAGCTGAGCGAGGCGGCGCACTCGATGGTGAACTGGATCAACATCCCGCGGCTCGTGCTCGAGCCCGAGGCGGTGGAGCTCTTGGAGCGCCACCTCGAGAACCTGCTCTATGGCAAGATGTTGATCGCCAAGTCGGTCCTCGCCGATGGCGTCGCCCTGGCGCGCTGCCAGCAGTTCATCGTCAAGGGGCTCGCCGCCTATCGTGCCGCCCAGGGATATCGCCATCGCGTCAGCGGGCGCGACCTGAACGACGCGGTCCTGATCGTCGAGTTCGTCGGCCGAACGACGCCGATGGTCGAATTCTGGAACGAGCACATCGAGACGATTCGCCTGCTCTTTCTCGACGCCAAACCCCGACGCGACAGCCGCTGATCGTCCCCGCTGTCACGCCCTCGGATCCGCGCCACCGTCGAGAGCGTTGCGCTCGGGACAGGGCGACCGTCTTGAAGCGGGGCGCGAAGATTGATACGGTGAAGGGGCTGCCGACGCCAGGAGGACCCGATGTCCCAACACCATCGTCACGCCCACGCTGGCGATCACGACCACGACCACGCGCATCAGCCCGCCGACTTCGGCCGCGCCTTCGCGATCGGAATCGGCCTCAACGTCACCTACGTCGCGGTGCAGGTGGTCTTCGGGCTTTGGGCGGGCTCGATGGCGCTCTTGGCCGACGCGGGTCACAACCTCAGCGACGTGCTCGCCTTGGCGGCCGCCTGGCTCGCCGCGACCCTCGCCCGTCGGGCGCCGTCTCCGCGATTCACCTACGGGCTGCGCCGCTCGCCGATTCTCGCCTCGCTCTTCAACGCGTTGCTGCTGCTGGTCTCACTCGGGGCGATCGCCCTCGAAGCGCTGCGCCGTCTGACCCTCCGCTCGTCGGTGGACACCGAGATCGTGATCTGGGTCGCCGCGTTCGGCGTGTTGATCAATTTCGGCACCGGGTTTCTCTTTCTTCGCGGAAGCAAGAGGGATCTCAATCTGCGCGGCGCGTTTCTGCACATGATGACCGACGGGCTGATCACCGCGGGCGTTCTGGTGGCGGCGCTGGTGATCCGCTTCACGGGTTGGCAGTGGCTCGACCCCGCGGTCAGTCTGCTGCTCGTCGCGGTCATCTTCTGGGGCACTTGGGGGTTGCTGCGCGACGCCGTCAAGCTCTCCCTCGACGCCGTGCCGGACTCTGTCGATCGAGACGCCGTGATCGCGTATCTGCAAGCGATTCCAGGTGTCTGCGAGGTCCATGACCTCCACATCTGGCCGCTGAGCACGACCGAGGTCGCGCTGACGGCTCACCTCGTGATGCCCGATGGCGCTGGCGAGACCGACGCGATGCTCGATGGCATCGGCGACGAGCTGCGCGCCAAGCACGGCATCGCCCATTGCACCGTCCAAGTCGAGCGCGGCAGCCCGGAGTTTCCCTGCCGCCAAGCCTCGGCAAACGAGCTCTAGACGAGACGAGCGCCAGCGCGGGCCGGACGGTGCGCCGCGGCCCGAGAGCTCAGGGCCTGATCCAAGCGAAAAGCGAGAAGGGCAGGTTGCGCAGTATGCCGAAGAGCACGACCACGACGGGGACCAAGAAGGCCCAACGATGAGCCTTCGCGCCGGGGGCTAGGGGAGCCCCGCTGAGGGCGCGCCTGACGAATCCGACGTAGGAGCCGAGCATGTAGGGCAGGGCTCCCACCATCAGCGGGTTGAGCCCTACGGCGGACGCGAGCCGCCCGTGGAGTAGATGATGCAAGCCGCGCAAGGTGCCGCAGCCAGGGCAGTGCAGGCCGGTGAGCAGAAGGAACGGACAGGTTGGCACCAATCGTGACTCCGACGGGTGAACGGCGAAGAGAAACGCGCAGACACCGCTGATGAGCGCGAGTGAGCCCGCGACGAATAGTCGCCGCATCGCGGTCGAGGGCGAAGGCGTCCGGCCGTCGACTGTTCCGTCGGGCTTCATCGCAACAAGGCTCCGAGCGCGCCGAAGACGGCATGAGCGATGTAGTTCGGGATCGGTTCGTGTCCGGGGGGGGAATCTGTTGTCTCCACGGTGACCTCAGCTGGTGGCGGCGCGTACCAGAAAAAAGGCGACGCCGAAGAGAATTCCGGTCACAGCGGCGATCGAGGACCAGGTTCGCGCCGAGTCCGACGCCGCACGCGCGCCCTCGATATCGTCTACACTTAGACGTGCGCTTACGCTCGATGCGTGTACGATCGCGACGATTCCTAGCGGAAGACAGCAGAAGAGGGTGGCGAGTATCGCTTGGGCCATGTAGTTGGGGATGTTCTTGTTCATGTTCGACTCCTTGGGCCGCTCATCGGCCTGACAGTAGTGGTCGGCAGGACGTCGTGCGCGCCGCGGAAAGCTGCGGACCCACGATTTCGTCTCTTGATCTCAGTTTCCGGAATTCGCCAGCGAGCGTTTACCACTAGATGAAAAAATGTGTCGAGGACGAGGTTGGGGAGAGAAGGAGTCGGCGTTTCAGATTGACGAGTCAGGGCGCCGCCGCCTCTCAATCGCCGATCGCACCGATTGTACCATCTGCGCTTGAATCCGCTCCACCGCCTGCCTGTTTTTCCGTTCACGGTACATCTTCCCGAGCCAGAGCGCCTGGGCGAAGCGCCGCGTCTCGACGACGATCGCTAGCGGTCCCAGCGTTTTGAGAGATCCCATGGGGCTCCTTCGTTGGGCCACTGTCGTCGTCGCCGGCACGTAGCAAAGGGCATGCCGTACGTGTCGAGGGGGCTGTCAGCAGGTGCTAGAGCCGTTTTGACGTCGATCGATCGATCGATCGGGGCGGTGTGTCCTGCGGTCGATCACTTTGCTGCTCTCGCCCCGCCGACGCCGCGTGGCGCGGTCACAGTCCGCCGTGATGGGTGTGACGTCTCGCGCGACAACGCGTTGGATGGCGTCGTCGAGGCGCTCCTCGTCATCCACTACCGGCAAACGGGTCCTCCGCGGGGGGCATCGAGCAGCTCCGAACGAGCTGCGCTCGACCCGTCCATCGGACGAGATCACCGGACCTCGTACGGGCGGAGGACGGACGCGTCGGTCAGCTGGTGCCCTGGCGGAGGAAATCGCTGATCTTCGATGCGGCGCGCTCGAGGGTGGACGACGAGAGAGAAAGGGCGGGCAGGCGTGAGGTTTGGCCGCTTCGCGGATAGCGGAGGGTCAGCTGCCCGCTCGTTGGATCGACGCTGATCTCCGGGCGCTCGGGATAGGGATGGCGCGTGATCTCGAGGCCGGAGTAGCCCTTCGAGTAGACGTCGATCCGCAGGGGTTTCGGGTGCCCCGGCTCCTCCATCACCTGCAGTCGGACGCAACCGATCATCAACAACCCCGCGAAGGCGAAGCCGAAGACCGTCAGCGAGACGAGTAGACCCGTCAGGTGTCCGCCGACCGTCGCCTTGACCTGCGTCTTCTGTGGATCGACGAGAAACTCGGCGAGCTGCGCCAGCACCTTCTGCTTGTTCGCCAGATCCGAGAACCAGCTGTAGTCGTTGAGCTCGATGTAGCCGCCGCGGTGGCGGTGCACGTAGAGCGGCACGTTGACGTTGCGCCGCCCCTTGGTATCCCGGCTGACGACGATGTTCAGCGAGAACATCTTGATCTGCTCGAGCGGTACCTCGTGATGGCCGATGGTGTAGAACGCCGTGCGCTCGTCGATCGTGCAACGGCCCGTCGACGGAGGGCTATCGCGCCGGCAATCGAAGGCGATCGTGCGACCGAAGAAGGTGCCGACGCCGATCGAGAGCGCCAGAACGAGAGGAATCGCGGGGAAGAAGAAGCCCTTGAAGAGCCAGATCGTACGGACGCCCTCGGGTAGTCGTGCGCTTTGCGCCATGTGTCAATCCTTGTTTTCGTCCCAGGCCCAACCGCGCTGCTCGGTAGCCCGGGCGACGCGAGAGATCGCCAGGGCGAATGCGGCTGTGCGCAGATCGACCCGCTCTTTGTTCGCCATCTCGCGGACGGCGGCGTAAGCCTTGACCATCTTTTCTTCGAGCCGCTCGTTCACCACCGACTCGTCCCAGGGGTACTCCTGGATGTTCTGGACCCACTCGAAGTACGAGACGGTGACGCCGCCCGCGTTGCAGAGAATGTCGGGCAGCAGCACGACGCCGCGCTGTCGCAGCGCCTCGTCCGCTTCGGGTGTCGTCGGATGGTTCGCTCCCTCGGCGATCACCGAGGCCTTGATCTGCGGGGCCGTGCGGCTGTTGATCACGCCGCCGAGCGCCGCGGGAACGAAGACGTCGCAATCGACGGCGAAGAGCTCGTCGCCCGAGATCGTCCGCGCCGCCGAATAGTTGCTGCAGCTGCCCGTGCTGCGCGCCGTCTCGTAGACCGCCGGAATGTCCAGGCCCGCCGGATCGTGGATCGCGCCGTAGACGTCGGAGACCGCGACCACCTTTCCTCCCGCCTCGTGAAGCAGTCGCGCCGTCCACGAGCCGACGTTGCCGAAGCCCTGAATCGCATACCGGCAGTCCGAGAGCTTCTTCCCCTCGGTCTTCAAGTGCTCGCGGATACAGAACACGGTACCGCGGCCCGTGGCGGCATCGCGCCCCGCCGACCCGAAGAGGGTCACGGGTTTTCCGGTCACGACCGCTGGTGCGAAACGCTGACGCTGGCCGTATTGGTCCATGATCCATGCCATTTCGCGGCCGCTCGTGCCCATGTCCGGTGCCGGAATGTCGATGTAAGGCCCGATGATGTCGTGGATCGCGTCGACGAACCCCATCGTCAGGCGGCGCAGCTCGCGCACCGAGAGCGTGCGCGGGTCGCAGGCGATGCCTCCCTTGGCGCCGCCAAACGGCACGTCGATCACGGCGGTCTTCCAGGTCATCAGGCTTGCCAGCGAGCGCACCTCGTCGAGCTCGACCTCCTGATGATAGCGCAACCCGCCCTTGAACGGTCCGCGGCTGTTGTCGTGCTGCACGCGGTAGCCGATGAAGTTGCCGAAGGTGCCGTCGTCGAGGTCGATGATCACCTCGGTTCGCACCTCGCGGCTCGGTGTGCGCAGCGCGATCTCGAAGCGCGAGCTGAGGTCCAGCAATTTGAAGGCTTTGGCGAGGTAGGCATTGGTTTCGTCGATGGCGCTCATGGTCCCCCCGGTTGCGGACACGGGCGTCAGGTCTGGGCCCGGTCGTTGGTCGTAGGCGTCGGACACGGTGTCGGGTTGCCCCTCAAGCATCGGAAACGGCGGCTTCTTTGTCAATGGGTCTGGTGCGCGGCGGGGAATAACCGCCGATCGTCGACCGTTGTCGCGTTGATCAAAGGGCTTCACAAATGCGCGAGGCGGCACTACACTGACACGGTTTGCGAGCGCACCGGGGTGCACAGGGGCGCTCGAAGGAGGCAGACGATGCAAGAACACTTTTTACGCTATCTCAATCGCCGGGAGTTTCTGCGGGCGACGATGGTCGGGGCGGCGGCGCTTGCTGGCAGCGCGACACTGGCGGGTTGCCTCGGCGACAGCGGAGGCTCGACGGGCCAGAACACGCAGGAGCAGGACATCGCGCAGTACGACGCGCTGACCCAGCAGCTCGCCGCGAATTTGACCCAGGCGCTCTCGAAAGAGGCCTCCTATGCGCAGGCGATCGGCTTACACCTGTTCTACCTGAAGTTCAACGGCTTTGATCCGACGCTCTACAGCTACCACAAGCCGTCTGGCACGACGACGACCTACAAGTTCAGCATCGGTAGCGGCGACAAGTGGGACTATCGCGTCAGCGAGCAGCTGATCAGCACCGCCGACACCTCGGGCGCAGGGGACATGGTGACCTACAGCGTCTACGCCGTCGATGCCGAGATGCAGCTCGTCGGCCAGACCGCGATCGCCAAGCCGCCGAGCGGCGTGCGCTGGCACGAGCACTACGTCGACGGCGACACGATCTACTTCATGGTCGAGTCGGCGACGGCGCACACGTTGACCCGTTGGAATCCGGCGACCGACGCCTACGACGAGCTCTTGACGCTGGAACAGGCCGATCTCAGCGTCGGCGAGTTCTGGAGCTTCGCGGTGCTCGGCAACACGATGCTCTTCACCGAGAGCGGGCGCCTCTGGAGCCTGGACCTAGAGACCAAACAGGCGACGTGGTTGAACAAAGACAAGACGCAGATCAGCGGAACGACCTACTTCGACGCCGACGGGGTATTCTACACCTCGGCCGCGGGGCCGCACTACATCGACCCGGTGGACGGCACCTTGGTGAACCTCAAGGAGCGGATCAGCGCCAACAGCTACAAGCTGAACGAGACCTACAAGTCGATCCACAACTACGTCCAGGATCTGACGCGCTACAAGAAGATCGCGGTCTACATCGGCAACGGTGGCGTCTTCGCCTACGACGTGATCGCCGACAAGGTCTGGCCGATCCTGCTCTCGCCACGGAGCAGCGAAATTCGTATCGATTACCGCTATCCGACGGTGCTCGACGACGGCACCCTGTTCGTCACCGGGCTCGAGAGCACGTCTGGAGCTGTCGGCGCCCAGGGCCCGACGCAGATGCTCCCCGCCTCGGCTTGGCTTCCCGCGTGAGCGTCCCCCTTCGATCGCGCATGTGACCGATCGCACACGGCCAGCGGGCTGGCTCACGACGCTGGGGCGAGCTCTTTGGGGGCGGTGGCGGCGTCGAGGCTGTTCTGCAGCTCGACCAGTGAGGCGACGCCGATTCCGTATTCGCGCCCCAGCTCGATATAGCGGCTCATGAAGAAGCGCGTCTGGTCGCCGACCTTGGTGAAGTGGTACTCGAGGTAGACCTCGAAGTCGAAGGGGATCACCCACTTGGCGAGCCGCAGCAGCGTCGACATCGTCGATGGGCGCACCGCGACGCGGGCGACCGGGCGCGAGACGCCCTTCTGCCGCGCCACGATCTTCATCGCCTCGGTCACCGCTCGCGAGGCCAACTTGAGCGCGCCGCTGCGGCGCAGCTCGGCGAACGTCCAGCCTGCGGCCTCGAGCGCGACGAGGTGCGGCGTCAAGATCGCGTTAGGGAACCCCGCCATCGCGGTGACGTCGTCGATGCGCTTGACCGGCATGTGGCCGCGTCGGAACGTCTCGAGGAGTGGCTCGACCCGTTCGGCGGGACCCGAAAAGGGCGCCGCCGCGAGCGGGGGGTACCAGAAGGCGACCCCCGGCGGATCGGTGCTCTCGCCGGGCAGCGGCGTCTGGTAGCTCACGACGGTGATCACCCCGCCGACGATCTGCCCTTCGTCGATCCGTTCGCTGACGTAACTCCGATCGTCGAGCCCGGGTTGGAGCATCACCAGCGTGCTCGAGCCGAGTCGCCCGGCGAGCTCGTCGAGCCAGGGGGCGCGGAGCTGGGTTGACGAGACGCAGAGGATCACCGCGTCGTAGGCCCCCGGCTCGATCTCGTCGGCGGAGCTGATCACGCCGAAGCCGTCGAAACGCACGGGCTCCCAGCGCGTCGCCTTTTTCCGATTGAGGGGGTAGACGGTGTAGCCGCTCCGCGCTTCGGCGACGTACTTCTCCTTGACCCAGAACGTGACGTTCGCGCCGCCACGCTGCAGGTAGAGTCCATAGACCTGTCCTACGGCGCCAGCGCCGACCAGCAAGATGTTCATCTGCGTGTGACCTCCGTCGATTGCGGCTCCGATCAGGGAACCACAAAACGCCGGCCCCGTAAAGGGGTGCTCAGGGAACCACGTCGTCGATCGGCGGCGGAAGCGGCTCGGTCGTATCACCGAGAAGGGCTCTCAGGTCCGTTTCGATTTCGTGTGCCGTCGTCAAAAGGGCGATCTGGTTCGGTCCGGTCTCGAAGGGGTGGCCGAGCTCGGCGGCGATCGCGTCCAGTCCCAAGAAGGCAAACGAGATCACGGAGACGACGACCGGCGCGAACCAGCCGGTCATGTCGACGATACCGATCGGCAAGAAGAACAAGTAGATCAGCAGCATTCGCTTGGTCAGGACGACCAACGGGACAGGCATCGGCGTGTCGCGGATCTTCAGACAAACGCCAGCGGCGTCGCTGAGCAGCGAGAGCTGAGCATCCATGTGGCGCAAGAAGATCCGGTCGAGCCAGTTTCGGCGAAAGCCGAAGTCGAGCTGGCGCAGTAGCGAACAGAGGATCGCGTAGGGCACGTTGCGCGTCGCCGAGAGCGCGAGGGATGGCTGCTCGGGGTGGCGCTCTGGCGTCGCTGTCGCCCCCAGGGCGGCCTGCGCTGACGGGAACGGATCGTCGCTCATCAGATCGCTCCGCAAGGCGTATACGTAGGCGATCATCGATTCGATCACGTCGCGTCGGAGAGCGCTGATCGCGGCCTCATCCTCGGCCGGCCCGCGCAAGTAGATGTTCACTTGGCGTCCGATGTTGCGCGCGAAATTGCCGACCGTCGCCCAGTGCTGGCGTGCCTCCCAGTAGCGGGCGTAGCCTTGATTGCCGCGAAAGGCGAGGAAGAAGCCGATCGGCAGACCGATGAAGGTGAACGGTACCGGAGAGATCTTGCCAGGCAGTAGGCCGAGCTCTTCGAGCAACACGACGACGGCGCCCCAGAGCGTGAGCACGAGGATCGTCGTCCAGACGCTGGCGAGGGCCGTACCCTGTAGCCGCAACGCCGAGTTGAATCTCGAGTTTTTGTTGTTGAGCACCGAGGCCTCCCGGCGAAGCGGCCCACGGGACACCGATGTGTCATGTCCGCGGTCCGGTACCGATGATAAAGAGCACAACTTCGGGTGTCCGTAAAGAGGGACGAGCCGCTCGTCCTTTTCGTGAGCCTCGGCGACCGCGCTTCTGCTTGTCGACGCAGGCTGTCTGCTGTACCGTCGGGTCGAGGAGGGGATGATGCTCGAGATCGACGCGGCGGCGACAATCGCAGAACAGGTGTCGCCGACGAGCAAGGACGCTGCCGAGAAGCGTCGCGACTCCTATTTGCGTTGCGATCGCTGTCGTCATCCGATCACGCTCGTCAGCGCGGCGATTCGCGTCGACGGCCAACATCTGCATCACGTCGTCAATCCCCACGGCTTCGAGTACCGCATCGGCTGCTTTCGCGTGGCGCCCGGCTGCCGCGCCGAGGGCCCGCGGGTCGAGGCGTTCAGCTGGTTTCAGGGCTACGACTGGCAGATCGCCCACTGCGAATCGTGCGCCGAGCACCTCGGTTGGCGCTACGAATGCGACGGCGACGCCTTCTTTGGGTTGATCCGCGACAAGCTCAGCGATCTCGACGAGCCGCGTTCCGCCTGAGCGAGCCCATCGCTGGCTGCAGACTCCAGGCGTTTGGGCTTCACGCGCCGAGATCGACTCGTACCCACGGGGGCTCCCATGCGCGCGTCCGAGCGACTCTGTTCCGCCTGGGCCCTAGGTCCGCCGCTTCGCCTCTTGCAATGCCTCGCCGCTTCTGCTACATCGCGATCCCGATGACCGATCGTGAACGATACAGGCCCATCGACCTCGATGAGGCGGGAGCGGCGAGCGCACGAGAGGCGACGCGGCGGCGGCTCGCCGGCGGCTTCCTCGTCGGTGAGCAGCGCATCGATCCGCCCTGTATCTTGGCGCCGATGGAGGGGATCACCGACCGCGGGTTCCGCAACCTGATCCGCTCCCTCGGGGGCTGCGGGCTGACGGTCACCGAGTTCGTCTCCTCCGAGGCGATGACCCGCAATGTACGCCGCGCCTGGGAGATGGCGGAGCTCGATCCCGAGGAGCACCCTGTCTCGATCCAGATCTATGGCCGCGACCCGCAGCGGATGGCGGACGCCGCGCGCTTTTGCGAAGAGCTCGGCGCCGACATCGTCGACATCAACCTCGGCTGTCCCTCCAAGGCGGTGACGTCGGGCTGTAGCGGCTCGGCGTTGATGCGCGAGCCCGAGCTCGCCTCGGCGATTTTCGACGCTGTCGAGGCCGCCGTGCGCCTGCCCTTCACCGTCAAGATGAGGATGGGCTGGGATCACGCCTCGCTCAACGCCCCCGAGATTGCGCGGCGCGCGCAGGACGCAGGGGCGCGGATGGTCACCGTCCACGGCCGAACGCGGATGCAGATGTACAAGGGCGAGGCGGATTGGGCCTTCATCCGGTCCGTCGTCGAGGCTCTGGAGATCCCCGTGGTCGTCAACGGCGACATCCTCACCGTCGACGACGCCTACCGCGCCCTCGAGCGCTCGGGTGCGCGGGCGGTGATGGTCGGCCGCGGTGTGATGCGCAACCCTTGGATCTTGCGGCAGATCGCCGATGATCTCGGCGGCCGACCCCAGACCCAGCCGACGTTGGCGATGCGTCGCGCCGTCTTGGGGCAGCTCTTCGCCCAGCGCTCCCAGGGGATCGAGCGAGAGCACGTCGTCCTCGGCCGGGTCAAGAAGGTCGTGACGTACTTCACCAAGGGCCTGCCACACGGTGCCAACCTGCGCCGCTCGCTGCATCGCTCGCAGTCGTTACCCGAGCTCTTCGAGCAGGTGGGGGACTACTTCGAGTTTCTCAGCGCGAGAGGGCTCGAGGCGGTCTTCGACGAGGCCCACGACGAGGGCGAGTCGGCGTCGAACTGGTCCTGAAACAGTCGGGCGTATGCCCCGCCCCGCCCCATCAGCTCGTCGTGGGTCCCACACTCCACGACCCGGCCCGCGTCCATCACGGCGATCCGCGTGGCGTTGATGATCGTCGAGAGGCGGTGGGCGATCACCAGCACCGTCTTCTGCTGGAGCACCGTGTCGGTCGCCTCTTGAATCTTCTGCTCGGTCAGGGAGTCGACGTTCGCCGTCGCCTCGTCGAAGATCACGATCGGCGCGTCGTGGGCCATCGTGCGAGCGATCGAGAGCAGCTGGGCCTCGCCGACCGAGAGGTTCTGGCCGGCGTGCTCGATCTCGCCATCGAGACCACCGAGGCGCTCGATCGTCTCGGTGGCGCGGCTCATCTCGACAACCGCCGTCAGCCGCTCGTCGTCGACCTCTCGCCCGAGGGAGAGGTTGAAGCGCACGCTCCCCGGGAAGAGGCGCACGTCTTGTTCCACGGTGCCGATCGTCCGCCGCACGTGGTCGACACGCAGCGCTGAGAGCTCGTGCCCGTCGAGCTCGATCGAGCCGCGATAGTCGTCGTAGGCGCAGGTCAAGAGGCGCCCGAGCGTGGTCTTGCCCGAGCCGGTGCGGCCGACCACCGCGACCACCTCGCCAGGGTTGAGATCGAGCTCGACGCCGCGCAGGACGTCGGGGCCGTCACCGTAGGCGAAGTGGACGTCGCGCAGGCGCAGCACACCGCGAGGCTCGGTGAGGGCGTCGTCGCCCGAGCGGACGCGCTCGTCGGTGTCGAGGAGGCCGAAGATCTTCTCCAGCGCTGACGACGCGCGCTGGATCAGCGCCAGCTTGCCAGAGAACTCCTGGATCGGCTGGAACAGCTTGGCGACGTAGTCGATGAACGCGGCGAGGAGACCCGCAGTGATCACGCCGCCGAAGGCACTCCCCGTGCCGTACCAGAGCATCAGTGCCATCGTCACCGACGTCAGGCCATCGATCACGGCGTAGACCATCGAGTCCCAGATGTTCGTTTGCACGGTCGCCCGGCGATATTCGTCGAGGCGCTTGCGGTATTCGCGCAGCGCCCGCGCTTCGTCGGAATAGAGCTGGACGACCTCGATCCCGTTCAACCGCTCGGCGGTGAAGGCGTTGAGCGCCGCCAGGGACGTCCGCACGATGGCGAAGAGCTTGCGCAGGATCCGCCGAATCCCGTTGACGACGAGAAACACGATCGGCGAGACGAGCAGCATCACCAGCGTGAGGCGCCAATCGAGGAGGAACATCGCGACCAGGATCCCCGTACCCTTGATCACGTCGAGGATGATCGTCACCGCGCCCGCTGTCAACGTCTCGCCCAGCGCTTCGATGTCCGACGTCGCCCGGGTCAGCAGCTGGCCCTTCGGGTGGCGGTCGAAGAAGCCACGGGCGAGCCCAATCGTGTGGGCGTAGATCTGCGCCCGCAACGAGGCGATCGTCCGCGTCGCCGCATAGGAGAGCGAGAGTTGGTAGGCGCTCTCGAGCAGCCAGGCGGCGATGACGGCGCCGAGGTAGAGGAGCGCGAGGCGCTCGGTGCCGCCGATGTCACCCTTGGTGATGTGACCGTCGATCGTCAGCTTGAGCAGATAGGGCTGGGTGATCACGACGAGCGCCGAGAGGGGGGCCGCCACGAGGCTAACGATGTAGAGCAGCGCCTGCGGTCGCATGAACGGTCCCAGGCGGCGCAGCAGCGCGAAATCGCTGGCCGAAGAGCTCGCGTCCGTCCGGTCTCGGGCCTCGGCAGACGACGCCTCGCGTGTCGCCACGTCCGTCGTCGCCGCGTGATCGCGCTTCCCGTCGTCGCGCCGCGTCACGCCGCGCCTCCTTCTCCGCGCTCGCCTCGCGTGGCCGACGCTCCGTTCTTTGCGGCGCGCTTCTTCTCAGCCGTATCGTTCTCGAGCTCGCTCTGCCGCTCCCAGGTCTCGCGGTAAAAGCCGGGACGCGCACGCAGCTCGTCGTGGGTGCCGACGTCGCGCACCATCCCGCGCTCCAACACGATGATCTGCTCGGCGTGCTGCAACGCCGAGATGCGGTGCGCGACGATGATCGTCGTCGGGCGTTCGTCACTGGCCTGCAGCGTCGCGATCAGCTGCTTCTCCGTCGAGTGGTCGACCGCCGAGAGGACGTCGTCGAGGAGCAGGAGCTGCGGTTTGCGGACGAGCCCGCGCGCCAAACCGGCCCGCTGACGCTGCCCGCCCGAGAGCATCAGACCCGCCTCGCCGACGAGGCTGTGCTCCTTTTTCGGCAACATCTCGACGTCCGGCTCGAG
>JAGQJP010000430.1 GCA_020430585.1 Myxococcales bacterium
ACCAAGGCGAAGTTCGTGCTGGCGATCGAGACCGGCGGCATGTTCGAGCGCCTGAACCGCCACAAGTTCTGGCGTGACCAGAACTGCATCCTGATCTCGATGAGCGGCGTGCCGACCCGCTCGACGCCGTCCCACGGGGCGGTCGAACGGGCTTGTCGGCGATCCAGAGCGTGGGATACTTCTTCCCCTTGGGCACCAGGCGCCCAGCGGAGAGCAACCGATCGATCCCGGCGAAGATCGCGAGCTCGGGTATGCCCCGCAGCGTTCCATAGGCTGGGTTCGAATCGAGACGCTTCCGCACGACCGCGCGCCCCTTGCTTCCGCGTAACCCCTGCGCCACATAGCGCCGGCCGAGTGGGCGCCGCAGGGCGTCGATGAAGCAGACAATCTGTTCCAGTTGCGCCGCTTCGAGCTCGACTTCACGCTCGGCCGCCTGTTTCACCTCGCGCTCGCGCCGCTCACGGCTCGTCCGCGCGCGCGTCGTTCCGACCATCGAAGCGACCTCCGACGAGGAGGAACAGACGTCGCAGATACCGCACGCCTCCCCAGAGTCGCCCGTGAAATGGGCGCGAAAGTGTTGCTGGCGACATCGCAGCGAGAAGACGTAGTCCGTCAAGGCGCGCCAGGTCTCGTCGGCCACGGCGTTCGGCTCGCGCTTGCGGATCATCGATTGCAAACGCCCGTCGATCGCGCTGTAGAGTAGCACGCAGCGCGAGCTACCGCCGTCACGCCCCGCCCGGCCGGCCTCTTGATAATACGCTTCCAGGCTGAGCGGCGCCTGCACGTGGCAGACCAGACGGATGTCGGGGTAGTCGATACCCATGCCGAACGCGCAGGTCGCCACGAGGATCGGCCGGTTGCCCTCGTCGAAACGTTGCAGCACGCGCTCGCGGGCACCGTCGGTGCGCCCGGCGTGGTAATAATCGGCCCGGTATCCGGCGCCCTTGAGCTCGGTCGCCATCTCCTTGGCGCGTTTGCGAGACGTCGCATAGACGACGACCCGTCCCCGCGCGACATCCCGACCGAGATCGAGCTCCTCGAGGAGCTCCAGCAGCCGCGCGCTCCGCGCTTTGTTTCCACGATGGTGCTCGACGCCGAACTCGAGGTTCGGCCGGTGAAACGGCGTCTCGACGAGGGCGGGACGCCGCAGCTCGAGATTCTGGGCGATGTCCTCGAGGACGCGGCGCGTCGCCGTCGCCGTCAGCGCCATCGTCGGAACGGCGAGCTCCTCTTTGAGCAGGCAAAGGCGTCGGTACGCGGGACGAAAGTCGTGTCCCCACTCCGAGATACAGTGCGCCTCATCGACGACGACGAACGACGGATCCGCCGCCCGGACGACGCGGCGAAACCGCTCGGAACCGAAGCGTTCGGGCGAGAGATAGACCAGCGTCGCGTCACCGATCCGCCGCTCGTTGGCGCGGCGCTCGTCGGGTGTTTGAGCCGAGTGGATCGAGAGCGCGTCGACGCCGACCCGCCGTAACGAATCGACCTGGTCGTCGATCAACGCGATCAGCGGGCTGATGACGATCGTCGGGCCTTTTCCCAGCGCCCGTTGGACGATCGCGGGGATCTGATAACAGAGCGATTTCCCACCGCCCGTCGGCATCAAGACCTGGACATCGCGACCGGACAGCAGCGCGTCGATCGCCGCGCGCTGCCCCTGACGAAACGAAGGGTACCCGAAGATCTCTTGCAGAACCTGGTCAATCTGGGCCATCGCCGACGGATTGTATCCGCTCTCGCCCCATCGCGCAATCTCCGCTTGATTTCCGCGCCGCCGGCCCCATATTGTCTCCGGTACGCGCGCATCGCGCGAAGCGTCGGGCGGGTGACCCGATCGCCGAATATGCAAAACGACGGGGCGCGAATCTGGCCCCGTGTGGAGGTCGACGATGTCTTCCTGGGAGTACAGTCCCCGCGTTCAATCGACGCGGACGGTCGCCAACGCGGGCGCCGACGCGCGCTCTCTCTTCATTCGCCAGACGTACATGCACGTCGCTGGCGCCATCTTAGGGTTCGCGCTCCTCGAGTACATCTTGCTCCAGCTTCCGTTCACGACGCGGTTGATCACGATGATGGTCGGCAGCCGCTTCAGCTGGCTCGCCGTCCTCGGCCTCTTCATGGGCGTCAGCTACGTCGCCGACCGCTGGGCCCAATCCGACACCTCTCGCGGGATGCAATACCTCGGTCTGAGCCTCTACGTCGTAGCCGAGGCGATCATCTTCTTGCCGCTGCTCTACGTCGCCGCCCGGGTCGCCCATCCGAACGTGCTCCCCTCAGCGGCGCTCTTGACGTTGACCCTCTTCGGCGGCCTCACGGCCACGGTCTTTCTAACCAAGAAGGACTTCTCGTTCCTGCGCGGCGCCCTGACGATCGGCTTCTTCGTCGCCCTCGGCGTGATCGTCGCCAGCGCGATCTTCGGCTTCAACCTCGGCGTGATCTTCTCCGGCGCGATGATTCTCCTCGCCGGCGGATCGATCCTCTACACGACGTCGAACGTGCTGCACCACTACCGCACCGACCAGTACGTCGCCGCATCGCTGGCGCTCTTCGCCGGAATCGCCCTGCTCTTCTGGTACATCCTGCGGCTGCTCCTCTCCCTCTCGCGAGACTGAGCTCTACCACGGCGGTCGACGATGATCAGACCTCGCACCGAGCTCGGCCGATGAGCCACCGCATCCTCGAGCGCGCCTTCTTCGACGACGAGGTGACGCGCATCGCCAGACGCCTCTTGGGCTGTCAGCTCGAGCACGCGGGCGTGCGCGGCACGATCGTCGAGTGCGAGGCGTACCACGAGTCCGAGCCTGCCTGCCACGCTCACATCGGTGAAACGAGGCGGAATCGCACGATGTTCGAATCCGGTGGGCACTTCTATGTCTATCGAATCCACCAGGTCTTCTGCTGCAACATCGTCACGGGCCCGGCGGGCCTCGGTGCGGCGGTGCTGATCCGCGCCCTCGAGGTGACGGCGGGCATCGATCTGGCGCGCCAACGACGGGGCGATCGCCCGCAACGCGACTGGACGAACGGTCCCGGCAAGCTCTGTCGGGCGCTCGCGATCGATCTGCGCCTCGACGGCAGCGATCTCTGCGACCTCGACGCGCCAGTCCGCCTCTTCGAGCGCCCCGTACCGATCGACGCCGCATCGATCGAGGAGAGCCGGCGGATCGGAATTTCGAAGGCCAAAGAGCTCCCCTGGCGTTTTCGAATCGCGGGAAAAAAGTAGGCTAGACGCGGCTTTGTGATATAATCGCGGGCACGATCGGGAGGCTCGATGGCCCAGGAACAAGCGAAGGACGACCCGTACATCGGACGGGTGCTACGGG
>JAGQJP010000431.1 GCA_020430585.1 Myxococcales bacterium
GCCCTCGGCGGGCTCGGCTCGGGCTTCGCCAAGGACGCCGCTGAGCTGGCCGAGCTGGCGGACAAGGCCTTCTCGGGCTCGGGGCAGATCCTCGTCGAGAAGTCGCTGCGCGGCTGGAAAGAGATCGAGTACGAGGTGGTGCGCGACGGCTTCGACAACTGCATCACGGTCTGCAATATGGAGAACGTCGACCCGCTGGGGATTCACACGGGCGACTCGATCGTCGTCGCCCCGTCGCAGACGCTCTCCAACGACGAGTACCACATGCTACGCAGCGTGGCGCTCAAGGTGATCCGCCACATCGGCATCATCGGCGAGTGCAATATCCAGTACGCCCTCGATCCGACGTCGCACCAGTTCTACGTGATCGAGGTCAACGCGCGCCTCTCGCGCTCGTCGGCGCTCGCCTCGAAGGCGACGGGCTATCCCCTCGCCTTCATCGCCGCCAAGCTCGCCCTCGGCCACAGCCTCGTCGAGCTGCGCAACGCGATCAACGCGACGACGACCGCCTGCTTCGAACCGGCCCTCGACTACGTGGTGCTCAAGTTCCCGCGCTGGGATCTGCGCAAGTTCAACCGCGTCTCCCACCACCTCGGCTCGAGCATGAAGAGCGTCGGCGAGGTGATGGCGATCGGCCGCAACTTCGAAGAGGTGATCCAGAAGGCGATGCGGATGGTCGATCCCGCGCTCCTCGGCTTCACGGGCAACGACGTCGAGTTCGAAGACCTCGAGTACGAGCTGCACCACCCGTCGGATCAGCGGATGCTGGCGATCGCCAAGGCCCTCGATCTCGGCTATGACGTCGAGCGAATCGCTGAGCTGACGATGATCGATCTCTGGTTTCTGCGCAAGCTGCAGCACATTCACCAGCTCGACCGGGCGGGCGCCGCGCACACACTGGAGAGCCTACCGAGCAATCTCCTACGCGAGACCAAGCGCCGCGGCTTCTCGGATCGCCAGCTGGCCCTGCGCCTCCTCGACCGCGGGACGACCGAGGCCGCGTACGCCGTACGCGACCACCGCCTGGCGCAGGGAATCCGCCCCGTGGTCAAGCAGATCGACACCCTCGCCGCCGAGTTCCCCGCGCGCTCGAACTACCTCTACCTGACCTACGACGGCGCGGAGAACGATGTCGAGCGTCAAGCGACGGCGCCCGTCGTGATCCTCGGTAGCGGCGCCTACCGCATCGGCTCGAGCGTCGAATTCGACTGGTGCGGCGTGACCTGCGCCCAGACGATCCGGGAGGCCGGGCTGCCGGCGGTGGTGATCAACTACAACCCCGAGACGGTCTCGACGGACTTCGACATCTGCGAGCGGCTCTACTTCGAAGAGCTCTCGCTCGAACGGGTGCTGGACGTGATCGACATCGAGGGCCCCCGGGGCGTCGTCGTCTCGATGGGCGGCCAGCAACCGAACAACCTCGCGCTCGCGCTGCATCGACGAGGGATCGAGGTCCTCGGCACCTCTCCGGTCGACATCGATCGCTGCGAGGATCGACACAAGTTCTCGGCGCTCCTCGACGATCTGCAGATCGACCAGCCCGAGTGGGCCCAGCTGGCGAGCCTCGACGACGTGCGCAGCTTCACCAACAAGGTCGGCTATCCTGTGCTCGTGCGCCCGTCGTACGTGCTCTCGGGGGCGGCGATGAACGTCGCGTACAGCGAGGCGGACCTCGTCGAATACCTCGAAAAAGCGAGCGACATCTCACCCGAGCACCCCGTCGTGGTGTCGAACTTCATCGAGGGCGCCAAGGAGATCGAGATGGACGCCGTCGCGCAGAACGGCGAGCTGGTGGCCTACGCGATCTCGGAGCACATCGAGAACGCTGGCGTTCATTCGGGCGACGCGACGCTCGTGCTACCCGCGCAAAAGCTCTACGTCGAGACGATCCGGCGGATCAAGCACGCGACGCGCGAGATCGCCGGAGCATTGAAGATTTCCGGGCCCTTCAACATCCAGTATCTCGCCAAGTCGAACGAGATCAAGGTGATCGAGTGCAACCTGCGCGCCTCGCGCACCTTTCCCTTCGTCTCGAAGGTGCTGCACGTGAACTTCGTCGAGATGGCGACCCGCGTGATGCTCGGCCAGCCGGTCAAGCCCGTGCACAAGTCCGCCTTCGAGCTGAACTACGTGGGGATCAAGGCGCCGCAGTTCTCGTTCACGAGGCTGCAAGGGGCCGATCCGCTCCTCGGCGTCGAGATGGCCTCGACCGGAGAGGTCGCCTGCATCGACGAGGATCCCCACGAGGCGTATCTCAAGTCGCTCCTCGCCACGGGCTTCAAGATGCCCCAGCACTCGGTGCTGCTCTCGACGGGCCCGCCGCGCAAGAAGATCGACTTCCTCGACCGCGCCCGCGCCCTCGTCGAGCTGGGCTTCGCGCTCTACGCCAGCCGCGGAACGGCGCGCTTCCTCGAGGACTACGGCCTGCCGGTGACGACGCTCCACTGGCCCCTCGAGGAGCGCAAACCGAACATCATCGACTACATCAAACGCGGCGAGATCGATCTCGTGATCAACATCCCCAAGGACTACACCCGCGAGGAGCTGACCAACGGCTACCTGATCCGCCGCACCGCCGTCGATTTCCACATCCCGCTGATCACCAACATCAACTGCGCGATCTGGTTCGTCGACGCCCTGACCCGCCACAAAGGCCGCCAATTCGAAATCAAGAGCTGGCAAGATTACCTAAAGGGCCACTCCGTGCTATAACAACCCGATATACATTGATCGAAATATCGAGCAGTGGCGACAAAAGGCGTACAATCGACGCGCTCACCCTCGAATCGAACGATTCCCGATGGAAACGACGTACGTCGCATCGAGGAGGCGCTCACTCGTAAGATGCAGACGCTCGGAAGCCCGCAGGGGCTCCTGAGCAGTCGCTAGCAGTTGGCCAAGTGGAAACCACGGGGTATCCGACACCATTCCTCTA
>JAGQJP010000432.1 GCA_020430585.1 Myxococcales bacterium
AGACCTTGTCCTGCAGCTCGATGCGGTAGGCGTAGGGGTTGATCATGTGCCGACCCGGGAGCAAGACCTTCTCGACGACGCCCTTCTCACCGGGTCCCGCGACGACCCGCGTCGGATCGGGCTGTTTGCCGAAGAGCCGGATCAGCACGCCGAGCTTACCCTCGGGCACCTCGAGCTTGTTCACGATCCGGGTGTCCCAGCTGTAGGGGTTGAAAAAGTGCCACCCCTCGGGCTGCAGATTGAGCTGGATCCCCTTCTGGCTGCTCGAGGTGGCGATCACCGCACCCGGCGGGAGGTCGTCACCCGTCTTCTTGATCACCACCAGCGCCTTCCCGTCGGGCACGCTGACGAAGCCCGAGGCGATGAAGATCGTCACGAACAGCGCCAGAAACAAGACGCCACCGATCAGCGCCCACATCCGCACGCTGGCCCACCACTGACGAAGATTGTCGAGCGGTCCTGAGAACATCTCTTGCATACGGCCTCCTAGTAGAGCTCGATCCAGCGCTTGAGCCGCTTGGCCTCTTCACTCGCGGGATCGGGGAACTTGGCGAGCGCTTTTTGCGCTCGATCCTTGCTGCCATCCAAGAGCGCGATTACACCCTCGAGATAGAAAGCGGACGCGTCTTTCGGCGCGTAGAGCAGTAGCTTGCCGAGGTAGACCTTGGCGTTGTTCAAGCGGTTGCGCAGGGTCTGCGGCGTGGCGAAGAAACCGCGCTCGAAGGCGAGCTCGATCACGGCGCGGTTGAAGAGCATCCGCGAGCTGTTGGCGTAGAACTTGAGGCCGGCCAGGAGATTGGCCTTGCAACGAATCGTGTCCGCCAGCAGGCAGCGGGTCACCGCGAGGTTGTTGTATCCCTCGTAGAACCCGAGGGCCTTGTCGATCGTGAAGCGCTTGAACGCCATCTTCAGCGGTCGCAACACCTTGTCGCAGGCCAGCGAGCGCCATTTCGCGCCGCGACAGACACCGGCGAGGGCGCGCCTGAGAGCGACCACCGCCTTGTTGTACGCCTCGGCGTTCGGCACCTTGCGTTTGCCATCGGACTTCCACTCGTCGAAGAGCTTGAGCGAGAGGGGAAACCGGCTGTAGAGGTAGAACCGCATCTGTCGTACGTAGGCCGGGCGGGCGATCGCCGCGAAACGCTTCAAGGCCGCGACGGCGAGCGCCTCGTCTCCCTGCCAGAGCCGAATCCGGATGATATTGCGCAGCGCGGAGCGGGCGGTCGATGCGGCATTTCCCCGGTCGCTCGGCTTGACGTCGACCTTGGCCAACGCCTCGTAGCGCGAGAGCGCGAGGGCCACGTCACCGCGGCGCAAGGCGATCGTCGCCAGGTTGAGGCGCGCCGCGGTCTGACCCGGGTCGAGCGCGAGGGCGCGGAGAAAGGCATCGCGCGCTGGCGTCAGTCCCCCGTCGTTGAGCTGATCGATCCCTTCGTTGACCCAGTCGGTCGCGCTCTTCGGCTTCGGCGGTTCGACGTCTCGCTCGTGGCTCCCGTCGCCGAAATCGGCGAAGAGGCGATGGCAGCCGACGGTCGCCAGCGCCAGGATCGTCACCAGCGCCACGCCCCACAGCCGCGTCACCAGGACGCGCCACCGCGGTACCGGGGTCGAGCCGCTCGTCGCCGACGCCGACGGAAGGACCGGATCGACCCGTGACCGATCGAGTTGCCGTAACACCCAAGGATCCATGACATCTCCGCGTTCGTACGTGAAATAACACATTTGGCGTCAGGGGCAAAGCGCTACCTTGCCGCTCAATAAAATCAAAAACCTTGACTTCGGGGTCACGACACCACCATACTTACAACCAATTGGACATGTTAGGCTGGTCACATTGGTCACGTTTGGGTACGCGACCAAAACATATCGAATCTTTGGAGGAGTAAGAATGACGAAACCACAGCGGAAATGGCTGAGCATTTTCGTAGCGAGCCTGTTGGCGTTGGCCCTGGCGGCGTGCGGAAGCTCGAGCAAGTCAAGCACGTCGGATTCGACGACGGGTACCGACACGACGACGGACACGACGACGGGCACCGACACGACGACGGACACGACGGTCACCGACACCACGGTGGAAGACACGAACGTGACGGACACCGCCGTCGAGGACACGACGACAACCGACACCAACAACGAAGATACGACGGCGCAGTGCACGCTCCCGTCGAACATCCCGGCGGCCGATAATTGCGCCAACCAGAACGACGGCGCGCTGATCCAAGCCTGCGCCGCCAAATGCGACACCTGTGAAAAGAACGGCTCGTCGGACCCGAGCTGTGCCGATTGTGACAAGTGCAGCCTCTCCGGCCTGGCGACGACCTGTACGATCATGAACATCCTCGACCCGAACGTCGAGAAGATCACCTGCTGCATCAAAGAGAAGCTGCCGTCGGATCAGAACGTCTCCCTCGAGTGTCTGTCCTGCTACGCCGTTTCGGGCGCTTGCGCCGTCGACAACTGCGTCGGCTCTTGCGCCGGCCCGAGCGGAACCCCGACGGGTCCCGATTCGGTGGGCTGCTTGAAGTGCCGCTGCGGCGACAACTTGAACAAGAAAAACTGCATCGGCGAATTCGAAGCCTGTTCGGGCCTGAAGACCGGCGCCTGCGAAGCGCTGAATCCGCCCGACGCGACCAATGGCGACACGACCGAGAGCGACACCGAGGCTGACACGGAAGCCGATGTCGAAGCCGATGTCGAAGCCGATGTCGAGTCCGACACCGCGACCACCGACTGATCCCCCGTCGCTCTGCTGACCCCTCCCTGCTTCTCCCATGCACAGATCTCGAGAATCGAATCGTAGCCACTCGATGAAGGAGCGATCCGTGAACCGAACGCTGCTTTTCGGTCTGCTGGTCACCGCCGCGGCTCTCTGCTCTGGTCGAGCGCGGGCGTGCGACCTGGCGGCGCCGCCGATCGGCTTCGCCCGTAGCTGCACCTTTGCCGAGCTTCCCGACCTCCCCGCCTCGCTCTGGCGCGAGCTGTCCTCGGTCGCCTTCGATGGCGTCAACGTAGTGCTGAGCTCCCAAACGACGCTCTTCGTCCTCCGACGCGGGACGGCGACGCGGATCGAGGCGCCCGAGCCGATCCGGGTCGTCTACGGCAGCAGAGCGACTCGGCCGCTCTGGGTCGGCACCTCGAAGGGTCTCTTCCGACTCGCGGGGTCGAAGCTCACCCTGGTGGCCCTGATCGACGGCGGCGTCACCGATCTCGTCTGGAGCACCGGGATCGACGCGCTCTTTCCAAAAGGGACGACCCCGGCGAAGCAAGGGTTGATCGTCTCGAGCCCCAGCGGGATCCTTCTGCTCGAGGGCGATCCGAACGGGTCGATCCGCAGCGCGCCGAAGAAGGTGCGTAGCGAGCCCTCGATCGCCCTGACGCTCGCACCTCGACGGACCGACCGACCGGCGACGCTGGTCGCGATGACCCGACACGGCCTGCTCCTCTTTCGCGCTGGACGCGTCGAGCGACTCGCTCGGCGCGACGGCGCACCCCACGGAACGCGGATCGTCTTCGACGGACGCGGCCGACTCTGGGTCGCGACACGCCTCGGGTTCGTCCGCTCCGAGCGCGACGTGACCGCGGGCGACTTCGGTCCCTTCGTCAAGATCGACGAACAGCTCCCCCCGATCGGCCTCGCGCGCCTCGGCGGGAACGTGCTCTTCGGCAACTCTCGTGAGATTCAGCTCTCGTTCGACGCCCGCTTCTTCGTCGAGTGGAGCGCCACCCTCGGCCGCCCCGACGGGCCGTTGCGCGGCCTCTTTCCAACGGCAACGGGAGCGATCGTCGTCGGTCGGCGCTCCTTCGCCTTCATCCCCGCGGAGCGGGCCCCAGCGCTGGCCAAGGCGCTCTATCTCTCGGTCGCCCTGGAAAAGCCGGGACGCTTCGGGCTGATGCTGCTGCCGCTCTTCGGCCTGTTGGGCGCCTGGTATCTCGGCATGCAGCTACGCTCGTTGCCGGCGGCGCTACTGTGGATCGTCGCCAGCCTGGTCTTGGGCATCGGCGGGAAGGTCTGGATGATCACCCTCTTTCGCGAGCAAAGCGCCCTCTTCGTCGGGGTCAACGGCGTCGTCTTCGCCATCGCCGCGCTGGCGCCCTGTGCGTTCGTCCTGCGCAAGCTGGCCCTTTCCGAGAAGACCCACGCGATGGCGATCGCCCTGTTCGCCGGAGCGCCGCTCCTTCTGCTGGTCGGCGGCGCATTCGAGCTGGGCGCGACGCTCTTGATCGCCGGCGTCGGTCCGATCGGTCTGGGGGTGCTCGCGTTTCACCTAATCATGTTCGGCGCTCTTCTCGTGTCCGGGATCCGTGCCCACCGAATCTGGCGCCAGCGCTCGACCACACCCGATTGACGAGATGGCATCGCCTGCGGTGATGGCGTCGGCCTCCGCGAACGACCCCGATCATCGGTCGATCGCGCTTCGAGTTGCGTCCCCGCTACGTTTGCGCTACCCTGACTTCAT
>JAGQJP010000433.1 GCA_020430585.1 Myxococcales bacterium
CAGAGGGCTGCCATGCCGAGGTCGACCTGCGGCGGACGACGGCGCCAGCGGTCTTCTCTTGGCTTCGTCGCCACGGCGTCTCCCTCGACGAGATGGCGCGCACCTTCAATTGCGGCCTCGGTCTGATCCTCGTCGTTGCGCCCGAGCAGACGGACGAGGCCCTCGAGCTCCTCGGCGAGGGGGCGCTCGTCGGTGCGATCGACGAAGGGGAGCGCGGTGTCAGCGTGCGCGGCCTGGAGGTCTTCGATGGCTGAGCGACAGCGGGTCGGCGTCCTCGTCTCGGGGCGCGGCTCGAACCTGCAGGCGCTGATCGACGCCGCTGGCGCGGCGGATTTTCCCGCCCGAATCGTCGGAGTGATCTCGAACAAGCGCGGCGCCTATGCCCTCGAGCGAGCCCGAGCCGCCGACATCCCCAGCGCGACGATCTCCCATCGGCAGTTCGAGGGGCGCGCCGCCTTCGAAGAGGCGCTGATCGCCCAGCTCCGCGATTGGCAGGTCGACTGGGTCGTGCTCGCGGGCTTCATGCGGGTGTTGACGCCGACTTTCATTCGCGCCTTCGCGCCGCGGATCCTCAACATCCATCCCTCTCTCTTGCCCGCGTTTCCTGGCGTCGGGGTGCAACAGGCGGCGCTCGACTACGGCGTTCGCGTCTCGGGCTGCACCGTACACCTGGTGGACGAGGGCACCGACACCGGGCCGATCATCGCCCAGGCGGCGGTCCCCGTCCGCGACGACGACAACGCTGAGTCGCTCGCCGCGCGGATCTTGGTCGAAGAGCATCGGATCTTTCCCGCAGCGATTCGACAGATCATCAGCAAGCCGTGGCGGCTGGTCGGTCGTCGCATCGTCTTCGAAGACGCCCCGTGACGACCAGCTACTACGACATCGTCGTCGTCGGCACCGACCTCGCCGGCCTGGTCTGCAGTGCGCTCGCTGCGCGCCGCGGTTACCGCGTGCTGATCATCGGCCAGAACAACATCTCGAACAACTACAGCCACGAGCAGTTTCACTTCACCAAGTTCCCGCACATTTTCTACGGCTTCGAAGCGTCGCACTGGATTCGTCACGTCTTCGTCGATCTCTCGATCGCCCAAGAGATGCGGCACCGTCCCAAGCATGAGGACCCCTCGTTTCAGGTCCTCTTTCCCGAGCATCGCCTCACCGCCTGGGCCGACGAGCAGCGCTACGAGGCCGAGTTTCTGCGGGAGTTTCCGAAAGAGGCGGCGCGCATCTCCGAGTTCTTCGATCGGATGCAGCAGACCCATCGGCAGATCCACCCCTTCTTCGAACAAGAGGTGATGATCCCCCCGGACGGATTTCGCGAGCGGCGCGAGTTCAAGGGCGCGATCAATCGCCATCCGCAGCTCGTCGGCAAGGCGCCCTGGCCCGACTTCTTCAGCTATTTCGCGCCCGATCACCCCTTCCGCTCGCACATCGTCGGCCCCGTGCTCTTCATGACGCATCTGCACGCCAAGCCGCTCTCACCGCTGCAGCTCGTGCGAAACGCCTTTCACCTGCACAGCGGGCTCTACCACATCGAGGGCGGAATCGATTCCCTCAAGTCGGTGTTCGTGCAGTTGGTTCGCAATTATTGCGGTGACTACAAGCCGCACCACGTCGCGGGACAGATGCTGATCCGCCGCGGTCGCGTGATCGAGGTAGGGATTCGGAACAAGAGCGAGTCGATCGGCTGCAACATGCTCGTCGCCAACTGCGATCCCCGCGAGGTCGTGCGCTGGATTCCCGACGACCAGCGGCTCTTGCGGAGCTTCGAGCCATTGAGCGAGTTGCGCCCGCGCTACTACTGGTACACCGTGAACTTTGGCGTGCGCGAGGCCGTGATTCCCGAAGGGCTGTGCCCGCGGTCGTTCTATTTTCCGACACCCCAGGCGCCGTTTCTCAATGCCGAGATGATGCATGTCTTTGTCAACAAGGACTATCGCGGCTTCGACGAGCAGCAGAACCCGCTGCGGGCGATCACCGTCGCCGTCCGCGTCGACGCCGAAGAAGCGCACGCCGAGCCTCTCTTGGGGCAGCAGCTGCGCGCGGCGATCGGCGAGCGGCTGAGTCGGCTGATCCCTTTCTTCGACGAGAACCTGATCACCACGCACTCGCCCTGGGAGCAGGGCGGCTCCGAGAGCGGACGACTCGACCTCGAGCGGATGATCCCCGTC
>JAGQJP010000434.1 GCA_020430585.1 Myxococcales bacterium
CGCCGCTCCAGGTCCCGCAGTGGATCACGACTTCGTCGCCGACCGAGAGGTTGCGCACATTGCGACCGACCTTGTAGACGATCCCTGAGGCGTCGCTACCGCCGATATGAAACGGCTCCGGCTCGCCGGCCTTGTTGCGCGCGCCGATCACGTCGACGGGGATGCCGAGGGCGGCCCAGACATTGTTGTAGTTGACACCCGCCGCCATCACCCAGACCAGCACCTCGTCGGGTGCGATGTCGGGAACATCGACCACTTCGCGCACGAACGCCGTTTTCGGCTCGCCGAAGCGTTCGGGACGCACCAACCACGCGTGCATCTTCGCCGGCACGACACCCAGCGGCGGCTGCTCCCCCAACTCGTAGAGTTCCTTGACCATCACACTCCTCCTTCAAATCGTGCGCGAGCCGAAGCGTTGAAGCAATTCGGCGCGCGACGCCTCCAGCACATCATAGAATGGCGCGTCACCTTCCGTAAAGCGCGCGAGCACGGAGTCGGCACCGCCGAGGATCTCGACGCCGTGCCGACCGAACTCCTCTCGCAGCCGACGAAGGCCCCAGGCGGCAACGCCGTCGCGCCGACGCTGACGCAATCGCCCCGTCTGGGAGAGCAGCAATCGATGGCGCTCGAGAGCCGCGACGAGATCGTCGACGCCACTCTTGTAAAGCGCGCTACAGAGCAGGACCGGGACGACCCAATCGGCCATCGGGGCATAGCGCAGCGCCGCTTCCATCTCGTCTCGGGCTTTGCGTGCCGGCCGCCCGAGATCGGCCTTGTTCACGGCGACGACCGCCGGAATCTCGGTCACTCCGGCCTTCAAGAACTGCAGCGTGTCTCCCGACGCGGGCTGAACGACCAGCACGGTCGTATCGGAATGCAACGCCACATCGACTTCGCTCTGACCGACGCCGATCGTCTCGAGCAGGACGACGTCGAAGGCGGTCGCCATCACCCGCGCCATCGGCAGCACCAGCGCGGCGAGCCCGCCGATCTCCCCCCGACCTGCGAGGGAGCGGATGAAGACGCCGGGATCGGGCGCGCCCTGCGCCATCCGCAAGCGATCACCGAGGAGCGCACCTCCAGAGAGCGGGCTCGTCGGATCGACGGCGAGGACGCCGACGCGCTTGCCCTGCGTGCGCCACGCCGCGATCAGCACCGCCGACAGCGACGACTTGCCGACGCCGGGTGGCCCGGTCAGGCCGATGATCTGCCCCTCGTGCTCGATCCGCTCGGTCGGAAGCGCCGCCAGCAGCTTCCCTGCGATCGCGACCGCCGCCGGCCGCCGATCATCCAGCACGTTCAGGGCGTCGGCGACGGCCCGCCGCTCGCCGCTCAGTAGTGCCGAGACCCACTCGCCGATCGGGCGCGCGTTCGCTGGCATCAGACGCGCCCGAAGGGAGCGAGTCCGCTCGTCTCGCGAATGATGTCGACCATCTCACCGATCATCCGATTCATGTCGACGTCTTTCGGCGTATAGACCGCCGCGACCCCTCGGGCGCGGAGCTCATCGGCGTCGTCGTCGGGGATGATCCCGCCGAGGACGATCGGCAGCGCACCCAACCCGCGCTCGCGCAGCTCGGCGAGGACGCTCTCGACCAGTCCGAGGTGACTCCCGCTGAGGACGCTGAGGCCGAGCAGGTGAACGCCCTCCTCCATCGCCGCGACGGCGATCTGCGCTGGCGTCAACCGAATACCATCGTAGATCACCTCGAACCCGGCGTCCCGCGCTTTGACAGCGATCTGCTCGGCGCCATTGGAGTGGCCGTCGAGGCCTGGTTTGGCAACGAGCAGGCGCAGATGACGGCCAACGGCGTTCGATGTCTCGCGAACGCGGCGTCGCAGCTCGTCGATCCGCGCCGGATCGCCCAGCGAGTGCGAGCCGATGTCGATCCCCGTCGCCGGGCGATAGTCGCCGAAGACGTCGCGTAGCGCTTCGGCCCACTCGCCCGTCGTCACGCCGGCGTGAGCGCAGCGAATCGAGGGCTCCATGATGTTGGCGCCGTTCTTTGCTGCTTCGACCAATCCGCAGAGCGCAAGCTCGACCTCGTCTGGGTTGCGGCGTCCGCGAAAGCCGCGCAAACGCTCGATCTGCTCGCGCTCAGCGGCGCCGTCGACTTTGAGGATGCTCGCCGAGCCGGTCGTCAACGGCGAGACCTCGCTCTCGCGGAACGCGTTGACGCCGACGATCACCTGTTCGCCACTCTCGATCGCCCGCAGACGCGCGGTGTGGCTGGCGACGAGCTGCCGCTTGACGTAGCCGCTCTCGATCGCTTCCACCATCCCGCCTAGCTCCTCGATTCGCGCCATCTCGGCGCGAGCGCCAGCGATCAACTCGTCGACTTTGGCGGCGATCACCGGAGATCCATCGAGGATGTCGCCGTACTCGAGGAGGTCGGTCTCGAAGGCCATCACCTGCTGAATCCGCAGGGACCACTGTTGATCCCACGGTCGCGGCAGGCCGAGCGCCTCGTTCCAGGCCGGAAGCTGCACGGCCCGGGCGCGGGCACTCTTCGAGAGCACGACAGCGAGCATCTCGAGCACGATGCGCTGCACGTTGTTTTCCGGTTGCTGCTCGGTCAGCCCCAGCGAGTTGACCTGAACACCGTACCGAAAGCGCCGCGACTTCCCGTCGGTGACCCCGTAGCGCTCGGCCGTGAGGGCGTCCCACATCTCGGTGAACGCCCGGATCTTGCAGCACTCTTCGACGAAACGAATCCCGGCGTTGACGAAAAACGAGATCCGAGCGACGACCGCAGGGATCTCGGCGGCGTCGACCTCGCCGGCGTCGCGCACCGCATCGAGCACGGCGATCGCCGTCGAGAGCGCGTAGGCCAACTCTTGCACGGGCGTCGCCCCAGCCTCTTGCAGGTGGTACGAGCAGACGTTGATCGGGTTCCACTTCGGGATCCGCCGCACGGTGTAGGCGATCATGTCGCTCGTCAAGCGCAGCGACGGGCGTGGCGGAAAGATGTAGGTCCCGCGTGAGAGGTACTCTTTAATGATGTCGTTCTGCGTCGTGCCGTGCAGCTCGGCCGGCGTCGCACCCTGTCGTTCGGCGGCGGCGACGTAGAGCGCCAAGAGCCACGGCGCCGTGGCGTTGATCGTCATCGAGGTGTTCATCTGGGCGATCGGAATGCCCTCGAACAGCGTCTCCATGTCCGCGATGCTGCAGATCGGCACGCCGACACGGCCGACCTCGCCGCGAGCGAGGGGGTGGTCGGCGTCGTACCCCGTCTGGGTCGGCAGATCGAAGGCGACGGAGAGCCCCGTCTGCCCCTTGGCCAGGTTTTTACGATAGAGCTCGTTCGACGCCTTCGCCGAGCTGTGCCCGGAGTAGGTCCGCATCAACCACGGACGGTCGCGTCGCCCGCCCTTCGCCTGTCCCGTCATACCGCTCCTCGTCGGGGCGCCCGCGCTCCGGCGAGCGCTGCCCTCAGCCAGCGCGTTTCTTGAGCAGCACCCGCCGCTCGATCTCGAAAATCTTGTTGGCGATCTTCTCGTTCCCCGAACGCCGCTTGTTCGACTCTTTCTCGAAGAGAGCGGCCCCGTGAGCGTCGAGCAGCGCCTTCGGTCGCTCGTTCTTGACGCCGATCAGCTGGAACGTGACCACGCCGAGGTGATCGCCCCAGGGGCTCGGCGCCGCCTCGACGGCGAGCACGCGGGAGAGGGCGAAGACCGTATCGCCGGAGAATGCCGGCTGCGTGTGGTAGCCCTCGGTGAAACCGAGCTCCCAGAGCGCATTCTCCGTCGTGTCGCGGCTCGCGAGCCCGTCGAGCCACGCAAAGACCAACCCACCATAGACGATCGGCTCACCGGACATCGGCCCGGATAATGCCGTCGAATAGATCCGGTCGTAGTGCAGCGGGTGCGTATTGCCGACGGCGTAGGTGTAGGCCAGGTGCTCGTCGGTGATCGTCCGCCCGTTGGCGTGGACGATCACGTCGCCGACGGCGAAATCCTCGAAGTAGGTGTTCGGCCCGGTCAGGTCCATCGGAACCGCTGCTGGCAACGTCGGCAGCTCGACCGCCGGCTCGTTCTCCCACGGAAACCCGTCGGCCTCGGGGCTCGGGGGTGAGGCGACGGGCTTCGAGCCCCGCCAACGGACCATGATCTTCCGCTCGTACTGCAGCACCACCTCGTGCCGTTGGTTGGTGCCGACGGTGCGAATGTGGACGATCCCCGGGCTCTCGGCGCCGCGGTCCTTGCGATCGACCACGAAGGTAAAGGCGCGAAGCGTATCCCCGGCGTACACCGGCCGGAGGAATTGGGCCTGGTAATAGCCGAGGTTGGCGATCGCCTTCTCCGAGTCGTTCTGCACGCCGAGCGAGAGGACGACGTTGAAGACCATCTGCGGACTCGCCGGAATGTCGCGAAAACCGTGGACGCGGGCGACCTCGGCGTTGAGGTAGAGTGGATTGGTCTGCA
Organism: Myxococcales bacterium; assembly: GCA_020430585.1. Taxonomy (GTDB): domain Bacteria; phylum Myxococcota_A; class UBA9042; order JAGQJP01; family JAGQJP01; genus JAGQJP01. The sequence continues at coordinate 4,426 of JAGQJP010000434.1, forward strand.
TGAAGGTCGTCGCGAAGTCGCGCATCGCCGAGCGCTCGAAGCTGTAGCCCCGGGGATGGACGAAGATCTGATTCGGCACGAAGTCGTCGAGATAGCGCCCGTACTGCGGTTGGCGCAGACGCCCGAGGTCGACGGGCACACTCGGTGCCAACTCGGGCTGCGGCCCGATCGGATACCTACTCATCGTATCACCTCTCATTCCGCGTCCGAGACCAACGACCGCGCGATCACGCGCAGCGCCAGGACCTCTTCGGCACCTTCGAAGATCGACAGCACCCGAGCGTCGAGGAAGTAACGGCTCACCGCCGTCTCTTCGGCGTAACCCATGCCGCCGTAGATCTGCATCGCCTCGCGGGTCAGCCATTCGGCGGTCTTCGAGGCGAAGAGCTTGACCATGCTCGCCTCCATCTGCCCGCCGCCCCGATCCATCAGGCGAGCGACGGAGTAGGTGAATTGGCGCGAGGCGCAGAGCCACGCCGCCATCCGCGCCAGCTTCACAGAGGTGAGCTGGTAGTCGATGATCGGCGTGGCGAAGACCTTACGCTCGCCCGCGTACGTGAAGGCGGCCTCGAAGGCGGCTTGCATCACGCCAACGGCGCGCGCGGCGGTCTGGATCCGGCCGCCGGAGAAGCCCGCCATGATCGTGTAGAATCCCTTGCCGAGTCCCGCTTCGCCGCCGAGCAGCGCCGAATCGGGGACGAAGTAGTTCTCGAAGAAGCATTCATACGAGTGCATCCCGCGATAGCCGATCGTCGAGATCGCCCGCCCGGAGAGCGTACCGCCGTTCTCCTGGACGACCTCGAAGTCGTGCCCCTCGAAGGTCGGCTTGCTGGCGAGAAAGACCGAGAGGCCCTTGTAGCCCGCCGCCGGATCGGGATCGGTGCGGGCGAGGACCAGCAACACGCCGGCCTTGCCGCCGAAGGTGCACCACGTCTTGGCGCCGTTGAGCAACCAGCCGCCCGTCGTCTTGGTCGCCTTGAATTTCATCGCCGCGACGTCCGACCCGTAGTCCGGCTCGGTGACGGCGACGGCACAGAGCGGATCGCCCGCCGCCAGCTTCGGCAGCCAGTAGCGCTTCTGCTCTTCGGTACCGCCGGCGAGCAGGGCCCGCGCGAGGATTTCGGGGCGGGTGATCAAACTCCCCGCCGCGCCCAACGAGCCTCGGCTCAGCTCTTCGGTGACCACGATCATTCCCATCGAGTCCTCGTGAAGGCCGTCGTACTCCTCGGGGATCGAGAGGCCGAAACAGCCGAGCTCGGTCAAGGGCTCGAGAATCCGGTCGGGAATCAACAGATCGTGGCGGTGGACCTCTTCGGCGAGGGGCATCACCGTCTTGTTGGCGAAATCACGGAAGGTCGTGCGCATCATCTCGTGGCGTTCGTCCAATTGATACGCGCCGCTCGAACCGCTGCGCTTGCGCAGCTCGGTCGCGCAGGCCATCAGCTCTTCCGTCGCCAGCTCGCGCTCGAGGATCGCCCGAACGGCGCTCGAGTCGAGGCTCTCGGCGAGCTGGGCGTAACTCAGCCCGAAGTCCCGGGGCCGCGCACCGAGCCGACCGCGGACGCTGTTCAGCGTCTCGGCCCCGAAGAGCAAAGCGAAGCGCTCTTCGAGCAGCGGCTCGTCTCCGCCTCTCGAGGTCTGGCGCACGCCGCGAGCATACTCGACCATGAATTTGGCCGCCGCGAGCTCGGAGGCATTGAGCGCCGAGTCGAAACAGGCGAGCTGATGTTGATCGAGCTTGGAAACCGACACGCGGCCGTTCGAGCTCGATCGTTCCTTGAGAAACCGAAGCGAGGCCTGGAGCGTGCCCTCGGCGATGTCGAGAGCCGATGCCAGGTCCTGCAATCGCGATTGCGCTGTCGTCATCGGGTTGCCTACCTGTTGGCGTTGTATTCAGCTGAAGAAGCGGCGCTCGGCCTCGGCGCCGATCGCGACACCGAAGACGTGGGCCTCCTGGACGAGATGCCAGGCGGCGCGGTACGTCGCCCGGTCGTGCAACTCACCGTCGTGCTGGATCGGCCCCCAATCGGCATCTTGCGCCTTGCAGAGGATTTCGACGGCGCGGCCGAGGCCGTTGAAGTCGGGCTTCATCGCATCGAGGATCGCGCTGATCTGGGTCGGATAGATGCTCCACATCCGCTGGAAACCAAACTCGTCGTGGGCGCGCTTGGCGTCGCTATAGGTCTGATACGGATTCTTCAGGTCGAGCGTCACGTTGTGGGCCGGCACGATACCATTGGCGAGGGAGGCGGCGACGACTTCGGTCTTGGCGCGCGCGATCAGCCGATGCTCGAACTGACCGGGTGAGCGCATCGCCGATTCGGGGATCGCGCCTTGGTGGCCCGAAACGAAGTCCATCAGCCCCATGTCCAAGACCTGCACCCAGGGAAGCCCGGCGATCTCCCAAATGTCCCGTAGCGCGCCCTGGGTCTCGATCAGCACGTGCAATGGAATCTCGCGCTCGAGGCCGCACTTCTTGCAGCCGGCCTGGATGTACTCGATCATCTCCCGCACCTGCGACGCCGCAGTCGGCTTCGGAATCGTGATGTAGGCCGCGTGCTGACCGCCCTCGGGCAGCAGCAGGTCGACGTCCTGGCGCCAGTGGGGGCTGTCGTAGTTGTGGATCCGCACGCCGAGCATCTTGTGCTGATTCTCCGGGGCGTTGAGCATCTGCACGACCATCAACATGTGCTCGCGCTCTTGGCCCGTCTTGGCGCCATCCTCACAGTCGGCGGTGATATCGAACGAGCCCCCGAGCTTGTTCTGCAGCTCGAGCGCCTTGCGGATCAGCTTCTCGGATCCGGCGAAGTGTTCACAGGCCGGGATCACCGGGATCGGTTTTTCACCGGCGAAGAGTACTTCGTTGGGATGTTTGGCCATGATATCCTCCACGCGTGTGCGGCTCGGCGTTCGGTTTCGGTTGTTGGGGCGCTTGTTCCGGTCCTCTGCGACCCCCCATCCCCTACCACATTCGCCGCGAATCCGCAAGCTTGACAACGCGCCGCGTCATGGCGCCACGGCGGCGTCGGGGCTGGCTGCGACGCCTCCCCTTGCCAGAGATGCCCCTTTGGCTGTATCGTCAGCGGGCAAGGTGAAATGGCGATCGACGCCGTGGGCCATGACCGTAAGGAGAGACGATGACCCAACTTCTCGACACCGTATTGCTCTTGGCTCTTCCCGCCTCGGGAAAGTCAGAGGTACGCCACTACTTGGCATCGTTGACGCCAAAGCAGTGCCGCGAGGACTTCGGTATGGGCCCGACGCTGCAGCTGGACGACTATCCCTACGTCCACTTCATGCACCGCATCGACGACGAGCTGATGCAGCGCGGGCAACCGTACATCTTTTACAAGGGACCGCATCGCCCGTTCCAAGACGACTTCGAGTGGGGCACGCTCTGCCACCTGCTGAACGAGGACTACGACAACCTGTTGCACCAGCGTCGCGTCGAGGTCCCCTCGGCGGCGCAGCACCTCTTCGAGCGGATCGATCGCGCCCGAGCACGCGTCGAGCTACCGCCACGCCTCGGCGATCTGCCCTACCGCCTGCGGGCGGAGATCGCCGCCGCGATGGAGGATGAGGTATCAGAGCACCTCGCCGAGCTGAATGCGATCTGGAGCACCAACCGCGAAGGCCACACAATCGTCGTCGAGCTGGCCCGCGGGGGCCCGAACGGTGCGGCCTTCCCGCTGACGCCGCCGCACGGCTACGAGTACAGCCTCTCCTGCTTCTCGAGCGCGATGCTCGAGCGCGCGTCGATCCTTTATGTTTGGGTCACGCCCGAGGAGTCACGGCGCAAGAACATCGAGCGCGGTAAGCCCGACGGCCAGGGCTCGATCCTGCACCACTCCGTACCGCTCGAGGTGATGCTCGGTCAGTACGGCTGCGATGACATGGCGCATCTGATCGAGCGCTCGGGAGAGCCGGAGAGCGTGGCGATCGAGCGCCTCGAGGTCGTCGGCGACGGCAGTAACGCTCACTATGCGCTGCGCACGTTTCGCCTCCCGGTCGGCCGCTTCGACAATCGGGACGACCTGACCACCTTCGTGCGCAAGGAGACGAGCGCGTGGGGCGCCGACGAGGTGGAACGGATCCACTCCGCCCTCGGCCGCGCGTTTTCCAAGCTCCGTCAGCGCTGAGAGCCGCTCCGCGACGGAGGGAGACGGGGGATGAGCAGCCTGCAACCGGTTACGTTTCAACAGCTACGGCGAAAAGCCGACGAGCTTCAGCACCGCAGCGAACACCCGAGCGACCGCTATCGGCTCTTCGGCAACCTGACGCTGCTCGGCGCCTTTCCCGTCGCCACCGTGCTCGCGAGTGACCTGGGCCTCGCCTGGGCGACGCTGATCGGCCTGCCGATCGTCGTGGTGGCGCACATCGTCAGCTCGTTGCTGCGGGCGGCGGCGAGCCGCTTGACGAGCGACGAGGAGGCCGCCTGGCCCTCGTTTGCGGCGATGTTCGTTACGTTGGTGCTGCTCTCGGGTACCGTCGTCGGCGTCGGCCTGTTCCAGAGCGTCTGGCCCGTGGCGTTGCTCTTGGCTGCCCCGCTCGGCGTCGCAGGAGCCGCGCGCCCGTTTACCAAGCGCAAACGCAGCGAGCCCCTCGACGAGTGGGGGCTCGGACCGAAGACGATCGCCGCGCTGATCGAGCTACCCGAGCGCCTGCCGATCGAGATCCACGGCCTGATGAACACCGCCGCCAACGACTACGTCGAGCTGCAGCGCGCCCTCGTCGAGCAGCTCGACGCCGACAGCGCGATCGATTCGATCGGACTGCGCTGGGACGCGGAGGGCACGTTTCGCAACCTCTTGATCCACGCGCAACAGGTCGTCAAGTACAACCGCCGCCTGGCCCAGAATCCCGACGACGAGGAGATCAAGGCGCGCAAGACCCGCTCGGTCGAGCGCGCCCTCGAGGTCAAGAAGCAATTGAGCCAGGCCGCCGACGCGGCACAGGAGTACGTCACGGCGCAGCGCGAGCACTCCGCCGGCGAGCTCGCCGAGCGCGCCGAGTATCTGCGATTGATCGTCCAGAGTCAGAAGGAGCTCGAGGCCGAGCTCAACGAGTCACGAGACTGAGCGACGGGGGACCCGAGCGCTTGCTACCTCTCAGAGCTTGCCCTGCATCAGGCTGGAGACGGCGCCCTTGGTGAAGGCTCGCATCGTGCGATAGAGCGGATCGAAGTCGAGGGTCGAGGAAAAAACGTCCGCCAATCCAAAGGGTAGCATCAGCGGAATCCAGCCGCGCGCGTACTCGAGTGCCCAACACTCTCCCGGCATGCGGTAGGCCTGGGCGGCGCCGCGGTCGAGGACGTGCATGTCGCCCGGACGGTAGACCTCTTTCTCGAGGGCGCCCTCAGAGAACGCCCACTGCTCACCCTCTAGGATCATGAAGTAGTCGGTCGCAGCGAAACGGCCGGTGTGCCCCTCGGTGCCGATCGGTGTGCCGAAGAAGATCACGTACTCGGTGACCGAGCAGTGCAACACCTGCATCGCCCCCATCGCGCCTCCAGCGTTCGAGAAGATCCATTCGTCGGTCTCCATCACGAACCCCGGGTACGTCTGCCTCAGCTCCCGGCGGATCTGGGCGAACATCGGCTCCTTGGGCTGCCCGATCGCGCGTCGGGCAATGTCGTGCAACACTTCGGGATCAAAAATGTAACCCATCCAATGCTCCTTTCGTCTGGCCGAGCGCGCACGCGACCGTTCTCTGCGGCCCGCGGGGTGGGGGATACACCGTCACGGGGGCGCGTCGCTCGGCTCTCGTTGGTACCGCGATTCGCCACCGATGTCAACGGTCTGCGCCTTCACCTCGAATGGCGCGCGAGGGCGTCAGCAGAGGGAAACTTTACAATCGGCGAATCGTTACCTACAATCGGCTGGCACTCGAATCCGATCGACACCATCGAGATAACCGCGCAACAGGGCGAGGTGGAATGACGCCGGGTATCCCGCGTGCGATTCTCCGGGCGACCTGGCTCTTGGGGCTCGGGCTCTCCCTCTGGCCGCGTCTCGGCGCCGCGCAGAACCTCGATCCGCGAATCGCCGACAACGCCCTCTCGCCGAACGCCCTGATCAGCCACCACACCTCGTCGGTGCTGCCCCACCTCGGCGTCTTCAGCGGGGTGTTCGTCGACTACAGCAACGATCCCCTCGTGATCCTCAATGGCGCCGAGCTCTACCGCAGGTTGGTCGCCCACCGGGTGACGCTCGAGCCGCTGGTCTCGCTCGGCCTCTTCAACTGGATCGAGGTCGCCGTCGCCTTGCCGCTCGTGGTCTTCCAGACGGGACAGAGCGCGGACGATCCCGCATTCGAGCGGCGCACGGGGCTCGGCGATCTGAGGCTCTCCTTGAAAACGGCGATCGTTCGCCACGAAGGGACGCACGGCTTCGGCATCGCGGCGGTTTTCGACCTCAGCTTCCCCACCGGGCGGCGCGACGCCTTCATCCGCGACGGAAGCCTCACGGCGACACCACGGCTGGTCTTCGACTACCGCACCC
>JAGQJP010000435.1 GCA_020430585.1 Myxococcales bacterium
GCGCTCAAAATCCTGCCGATGACCCAGCGCCAGGACCGGGTCGAGCGCTTTCGCCAAGAGGCGCTCGCGGTCGCGCGGCTGAGCCACCCGAACATCGTCACGATCTACGACACCGCCGAGTGCAACCACCAACCCTACATCGTGATGGAGTACCTCCACGGCGCGGATCTCGACAGCGTCGAGCCGACGTCGGTGCCCGCGATCCTCGACGTGATGATCCAGGTCTGCGACGCCCTCGACTACTCGCATCGCCAGGGCATCGTTCACCGCGACGTGAAGCCGGGCAACATCTTCCTCACCCGCGATGGCAACGTCAAGCTCGTCGACTTCGGTCTGGCGGTGATGGAGGGCGGGCCGCAGCTCACGGCGCGCGGGTTGATCCCCGGAACCTTCTACTACCTCGCTCCCGAGCAGGTCGAAGGCGAGCGGCCGAATCCGAAGACCGACCAGTACGCCGTGGCGATCGTGCTCTACGAGCTGCTCTCCAACGAGATGCCCTTCGACGAGGAGCCGACCCTCGAGGCCTCGTTCAAACGCCGCGTCGAGGACGAACCGAAACCGATCGGCTCCTTTCGCCCCGACCTGCCCGCGCACCTCAAGGCGGCGATCGACAAGGCACTGCAGCGCAGTCCCAAGCAGCGCTTCAACTCGATGGCGGAGATGCGCGAGGTGTTGACCAAGGTGCGCGCCCGAATGGAGATGCCATCGGGTGACGTGGTCCGTCCGAAGGATCGTCGCGGTGAAGACGTCGATCAGCTCGCCCGCACGCAGTCGTCGGTGGGGCTCGGTTTTCGCTTCCGCTCGCCCGACGACGACGACGGCGCCAGGCGGAACGAGACGGCGATCGATGGCACCGCCGACGATGCGCGGCTGCCCGAGATGCCCGCCGGCCTGCCCCAAGAGGGTCTCCCGCGTGCGAGCGACGCCTGGCTCGCGGACGTGCTCAAGACCGAAGAGCCGCGATCGAAGTCGTTGCGCTGGCTCTACATCGTGCTGTTGCTTCTGTTTGGTCTTGCGCTGGGCGTCGGCGTCAGTTATTGGATCGCGATGCGCGGTACGAAATCGCGGAGCGATTCGCCCACCGAAAAGAAAGGCCAAGTCGATGTCGATCCCCAGCTCTCCGTGCCGCGTTGGCGGCTTGCTCTCGGCGCTGTTTCTCGTCGCCATTCTCTCGAGCGCACCCCAGGCTAGGGCCACCGAGGTTCTCGGCGCTCGCTACCCCGCGTTGAGCCCCGATGGTGCGGCGGTCGCCTTCGCCTGGCACGGCGATATCTGGATCGTCTCGGCCAATGGCGGCACCGCCCGGCGCGTCACCGTGCACGTCGCCGATGAGCTGCGCCCCCTCTTCAGCGCCGATGGGCGGCGATTGGTCTACGCGTCGAATCGCTATGGCGCCTTCGACATCTTCGTCTCCGACCTCGACGGCAGTCGCGAGAAGCGCTTGACGTTCAGCAGCGGCAACGATCTGCCGACGTCGATCAGCGCCGACGGCCGCTACGTGATCTTCCAGTCCAATCGCGAGAACGGCTCGTCGATCTACCGCGTGCCGCTGGCGGGTGGCCGCGTCGAGCGGCTCGTACCGGGCTTCTGGAACATCGTCTCGAACGGCATCGCCTCGCCCCGCTCCGACGAGTTGCTCTTCACGACGAGCTACGAATCGACCTACTTTTACTGGCGCAAGGGCTACCGCGGGAGCTGGAGCTCCGATATCTATCGGCGCAAGGCCGACGGCACGCTCGAGGTCGTCGTCCACGGCCCCGAGAACGAGCTCTGGCCGCTTTGGGGCCCCAACGATGGCTCTTTCTTCTTCACGAGCGACCGCGATCACAAGACCTTCAACATCTTCCGCGCCAAGGGCGGCGTCACGCCGCTGACCCGCTTCGTGAGCGGTCACGTCAGCTGGCCGACGATCGATCGGCGGGGCAAGACCCTCGTCTTCAGCCGCGAGTTCGCGCTCTGGCGCATCCAGAGCGACGGCACCGGGCTGCGCCGTCTGCGGATCGAGGCGAACGCGGCGCCCAAACAAAATGACGAGATCGTCGTCTCGGCCCAGGGCAAGGTCGTCGGGTTCAGCCTCTCCCCCGACGGCAAGAAGCTCGCCGTCGTCGCCAATGGCAACATTTTCGTCACCTCGGCGACGGGGGGATACGCGAAAGCCTTGACCCGCAGCGTCGCGCGGCGTGAAGAGCTCAACTGGGCCCCCGATTCGCTCACGCTCTACTACATCTCCGACGAGGGCGGGCTGATGGCGCTCTATCGCGTCAAGGCCGACGGCTCGTCGAAGCCCGAACGCGTGGTCTCCAGCCGCCACGAGGTGCGGGAGCCGCGGATCTCGCCCGATGGCAAGTCGATCGCCTATCTGTCGGGCAAGATGGAGCTGCGGGTCTGCAACGTCGACGGTTCGAACGACCGACTCGTCGCGCGGGACCTCTTCGGCGGACGCTTCGCCGACGGGTACGAGTGGTCACCCGACTCGCGGTTCATCGCCTACACGCAGATCGACCGCTTCGCCGGCGAGATCTTCGTCGTCCACCTCGCCTCGCGGCGGCGGATCAACCTCACGCGCACGGGGTATCGCGACTTCGGCCCGCGCTTCACCGCCGACGGAAAGTCGATCTACTTCACGACCAATCGTACGGGGCACAAGTGGCCCTACTACACGGGGAAGAACGACATCTACTTGATGCCGTTGACGCGACGCAAACAGACCTTCTCCGAGGACGCCTTCGACAAGCTCTTCCGCTCGACCTCGAAGTCGAGCTCGGAGACGAAGAAGAAGCCGCAGCCGAACCGCACCCCCGATCGCTTCTACGACGAGAGCGAGATCGACAAGCGGCTGATCCCGATCGCCCGCTCGAAGGGCGACGACGAAGAGCCGAGGCAGTCGCCGAAGAATCCGCGACTCTTCGTCTATCTGACCAACGCGATGGGGGGCTGGAATCTGGCGCGCGTGACCCTCGCCGCCGACGGAAAGACCAAGGGGCGCGAGCTCTTGACGCGCGGTCTCAAGCTCAAGCAGATCGAGTTCCATCCGTCGGGAAAGAGCGTCTACGCGCTGCAATCGGGGCGGATCTCGCGGATCGATCTGGCGTCGAAGAAGATCAGCGCGGTCAATTTCGACGCGACGATCAGCTTGCCGCGCCGCGACACGTTCCGCCACGTCTTCTCCGAGGTCTGGACCCAGCTCAAGCTCAACTTCTACGACGCCAAGATGCACGGCAGCGACTGGGATGGATTGCGCAAGCGCTTCCTGCCGCTGATCTCGACGCTCGAGACGCGCTTCGAGCTCGTCGAGTGGATGAACGAGTTGGTGGGCTACCTCAACGCCTCGCACACGAGCGTCGGACGAATCGGCGGTCGTAAGTCGATTCGCCCAGCGGGCGCCCTCGGCGCGGACTTCGAACCTGGCGGCTGGCGGATCGCCCGTGTGCTGAAGAACGGGCCCCTCGATCGCGCGAGCACGGTCGACTTGACGGGCTACACGATCACGGGCGTCGACGGCGCCGTGGTGACCTCGTCGACCAATCTGGTCGAGTATCTCCGTGGCCGCATCGGCAAACGCACGATCGTCCGGGTCGAGAAGGGTGGGCGTACGATCAGCCTAAAGGTACGACCGGTCACGACGTACGTTGATCGCGGTCTGCGCTACCAGCGCTGGGAGCGACAGCGCAAGGCGATCGTCTCGCGGCTCGGAGGGGGACGGATCGGGTACGTGCACCTGAAGGCGATGGGAATCCGCGACTTCCGTAAGTTCTACGCCGCCTTCGAGCAAGATCTGGCGCCCAAGGAGGGGGCGATCATCGACGTTCGCTTCAACCATGGTGGCAACGTTCACGATCTCGTCCTGGCGCTGTTGGTCAAACGCATGTATGCGCGCTGGACGATTCGCGGGATGAATACCACGCCGCAGCCCTATTACTCGCTCAACGGCAAGCCGATCGTGCTATTGATCAACGAGGTGACCCTCTCCGATGGTGAGATGCTGGCCAACGCCTTCAAAGAGCTGAAGCTCGGCACCGTGATCGGCAACACGACCTACGGCTGGCTGATCTTCACCACCGACGTGGCGACGCTCTGGGGCGTGCGCTATCGTTTGCCGTTCCTCGGCTGCTACACCCTCTCTGGCAAGAACCTCGAGCGCCAGGGCGGCGTAACGCCCGACATCAAGGTGATCGAGACGCCGATCGACCGCGCGAAGGGGCGCGACCCGCAGCTCGAGGCGGCGATTCAACGCATCCTCGGGCGCCTCCCCAAACGCGGCGCCCGCCGCTGAGACACGCCGCAGAGACACGCCGTCGATCCACGACACTCGTCGCTCGTCAGCGCCTCGTCGGTTCCGACCGCGTTTGGCGCCGATCGCTCCGCACGGGTCAAAAATTTGACGCCCTCGGGCGGCGACCCGAGAATCGAGCGTGATGGAGCCTTTCGTGCAACGGCGACTCGAGAGGCCATCGCCCAACATGACTGCGAAAGGGAGTGTCAGATGAGCGCGAAATGCCCGCGATGTGCCTCGAGTGAAACGGAACGCTGGAACACGATCGGCCGCGAGGTGACCCTCGGCTCGCTTCGGTTGACGACCGAAGGCCCGGCGATCGTCGAGCTCAGACGCTGTGCGGCCTGCGGTTTCAACAGCCTCACCCTGCGCCAGGCCAACTCCCTCGAGCAGCCGCTGCCGCTGGCGCCCGAGGTCAAGGAAGCCGCCAACGGCTGACCCGACCAACCCGCTCGAGACCCGACACGCCCCCGACGGTGCACACCAATCGGCGGAGCTTCGCCGCGGAGCGATGATTTGTGAATGATGTTCATCGTTGACCTCCATCCTCGCCTCGGCGTACTCTGACGACATCAAGGCAGACCAACCCAATCGGCGGAGGGGCACGATGTCGGGACGAGGGGCGAGCACGATCATTTCGGTTTTCGTCACGCTGGCCGTGGCGGGATACGCCTTCTACATGTACAAGACCCAGATGAAGAATGTCGAGAAGCAGATCGACGAGGCGAACAAGCGCTCCCGCGGCGATCAGGTGGAAAATCGGAACCTGAGCCCCGAGGATCGCAAGGATGATCTGCTGCAACAGAAGCTCAAGCTCTTCATCGATTGCTCCAATCGCGTCTCGAGCGCGATCCGCAAGACGTATCGCGACTATCGAAACGGGCTCGGCGCACCATGGGAGGCGGGGCCGACCTGCCAGGGGTACAGCGTCGGCTTGCGCTACTACACGGACGCGCGGTTTTGCCTGACCAACCTCGCCAAGGCGCCGAGCTTCAAACCGTCGTTGGCCGACCTCGACGCCGCCGGCGCCCAGTATCGGGCGATGCTGGTCAAGCTCGAGCCATTGCTCAAGCAGGCGCATCGCTACTACGACCAGAAGGACTACAAGGACGACGGTTGCAAGAAGGGGCACACGCTGCACACCCAGCTGAGACCGCTCTTCGAGACCTTCCTGAAGGCCGACAAGGCGCTGAACGCGGCGATCGACAAGTACAACGACGCGTTGCTCCGACGGAATCTGGCCAAGGTGGAGAAGCGCAACGGACGGAACGCCGCATATTACAAGCTCGCGGTCTTCGTCGAAGCCAAGGACCTGCAGCAGCTGCTCTACCGCAACGCGAATCTCCAAAAGCCCGACGTGACGGCGATGCGCGCAACCCTCAAACGGGTCGACACGGTCGTCGTGCAGTTCGAGAAGTTCGTCGACAGCGGGGCCCCGCAGGCGAGCACGCTCTCCTGGATGAGAAGCGCCGCCCTCGACTATCTGAAGGCGGCCAAGAGCTTCGTGCGGCGCAAAGAGTCGGGCCCGCCCTTCTCGGAGCACGAGCTCCAGCAGATTCAACGCGGCACGGGTTGGCTCGTCGAGGGAAGCTACGGGAAGGTGCTCTACAGCTACAACCAGCTCGTCTCCCGCTTCAACTCGACGCACCTGCGGTGAACGATCAGCTGCGGCGCGATCGCCACGCGCTCTACGAGCGCTCGGTCCTCGACTGTGTCGCGCAGCTCGAGACGGTCGACCAGCTCTTTCGGCGGCGCCGCGCTCGAATGCCCCTCACGTTGGGGGAAGATTTCTGCGGCACGGCGGCTTTCAGCGCGGCCTGGGTGTCCAGCGATCCGCAACGCCGGGCGGTGGCGATCGACATCGATCGGGCCACCCTCGCCTGGGCCGAGCAACACCATCGCGCACCCCTCGGAGACGCCGCAACGAGGCTGCAATTGGTCTGTGGCGACGTTCGCGAGCCACGGCAGAACGAGCGCCTCGACCTCGTTGTGGCGAACAACCTCTCCTACTGCGTCTTTCACGATCGCGCGACGCTGCGCGACTATCTGCGCGGCGCTTGCGATGCCCTGGACGCCGAAGGCGCCCTTGTTCTCGACGTTCACACGGGGCCTGACGCGCAATACGTTCGCCAATTCCACGTCGAGCACCCTCGCTTCACCTACGTCTGGGACCAGCGCAGCTTTGACCCGTTGACCCACCGCCGGCGTTGCGAGATCCACTTTCTCTTCGACGACGGCGACGAGATGCGCGCGGCTTTTCGCTACGATTGGCGCCTCTGGTCGGTTCCCGAGCTCAGCGATCTGTTGCTCGAGGTGGGTTTCCACGATGTCGAGCCGCACCTCGTCGAATCCACGTCAGCGCCCGCTCGCACGGGCGGGATCGACGCGCAGGAGACCGCTCGGTCGCACGGAACCGCGGAACGACCGGATTCGCGCGCCGCCGCGCCGCGACACCCCGCGCGCGGAGGGGACGCTCCCGCCCTCGAGTCGCTCTATCTCTACCTCGTGGCGTGGCGTTCGAGCTGACGCCCGTCGACGCGTCGAGCCGAAGGGGCGCGGTCGCCTGGCGTGAATGCGGGTGACGGGGCCGCCTATTGGCAGACGCGGTTTCCGCGATAGTAGGTGCAGCGTTTGGAGCAGCAGTCCGACGAGAAGGTGCAGCGCACACCCGACGGGCGGCAGGTCCAGCTCGCGCCACGCCGTTTGCAGACGCGGCCGAGTCGCGGATCGTTGACGCAATTCTTCGTGCAGCAATCCGACGAGAAGGTGCAGCGGTGCCCCGCGGGCTTGCAGGTCCACGACGAGCCTCGGGTCTTGCAGACGCGGCCGACGCGCGGCGTGCTGACGCAGTTGCGGGAGCAGCAATCCGACGAGAATGTACAGCGCGAGCCGTTCGGCGCGCAGCTCATCACGATCGGGGCGTTCTTCGGTGTGGCGAAAGCGGCCGGGATCGAGAGCGCGGACAGAAGGATGAGTAATGCCAACGTTCGCATAGAGACTCCTTTGCGTTGGGGCGCGTACCACAAGACACGCGACGGGATGCAGATGAATATAGGTGATCTCCTTGGACGAATAAACCCCCAATCGGCGCGACCTCGGCTCGAGCCGATGGCAGACGATCGCAGGTGGGCTCAGCGCGCCTCGATGGGGATCGCGTAGCGTTCGCGATACGCTCCGAGAGCCGCTTCGATCGCCGCGCGGCTGAGCCCGAAGGGCTCGAGGCTGTATCGGTGGCGTCCGAACTTGTGCTGCCGATTCTCGCCCAGGGCCGCTTCGAGGGCGCGTCGCACCGAGGGGCTCGGTGTGTCGCCGAACCAGCTGAGGAGCGCCTCGACGCATCCGACGGGGTCGGCGAGGAGCGCGTCGTACGAGAGATCGACGACCCGCGTTGCCGCGCCGTGCGGGTCGTCGGAGTCGGGGTCGCGTCCGCCGAGCGCGTCCCGTCGGGCCCCCGCGTCGCTCCAGATCGGCGCGAAGCCGAATCCCCGCGCGCTTCGGGCCTCGTCGGCGCGGCTCACCATTCGGGTGATCTTCCGCAGCCAGTGGCGGCCGATCGCCAACGGGTCGACGCGATCCGAGAAGACCCCGATCGCGTGAGCGACCATGCTGCAGAACGAGCCGACCGTCTTCTGCGGGTCGCGGTGGGTCTGGACGATCTTTGCCTCGGGGAAGACGTCGAGCAGAACGGCCAGGTGCTCCAGGTGATTCGGCGTCTTGAGCACGATGCGCTGCCCAGGTCGCTGTCGTTGCAGGAGCTGCAGCAACCGCCGCATGTAGCGATACGCGGGGGTCACGTCGATCGTCTCGAGGTGAGCGGAGAAACGTGGCACAAAGAGCGTCGCCTCGGCGACCTGGCTCATGAACGAGTGATCGAGGAGCAGCACATCCTCTTCGGGCTCTTCGGCGCCGATCGGGTGGATCGCGAAGAAGTCGGGCGCCAGGTAGTGCAGCGCCCGCTCCGCTCGCCGCGCGGCGATGATTCGCGGATCGATGGCCCCCGCGCGGTGTGGCGCGATCGGGGCTGGCGCGAGGGCCTCGAAGGAGCGCAACGCCCGGGTCTCGGGGACCGACGCGAGCAAGCGGTGGAGCAAGGTCGTGCCCGTCCGTTGCAATCCGGCGATCACCAGAATCGGCGGCAGCGGCGTCTCGGCGATCGTCGGATCGTCGCGAAAACAGGCCTCGACGCGCAGACGATTCTCGAGGATCGAGCCGATGCGCTCGCGCTGCATCAGGTGGCCGAGGGCGCTGAGCTGGGCTTCGTCGGCGATCGAGGCGAGGAGCCGGCGCAGGGGGTCGACGAACGAGTCGGAGCCGAAGTCGTGGAGGCCCGTCGCGCGTCGCGCCCGCTCGAGCAGCGGGTCGACGTCGAGGGGCAGAGTCCAGCGCACCAACGCCGTGGGGATGACGCGATTGACGAGGGCGATCGGCCAGGGACGAAAGGGCCGGCGGTACTCGGTGCTCGTCGATCGGCTCCGTCGCCCGGCCTCAGCGCTCATCGTTCGCTCCGATCTCTCGCAGCCACTCGTCGAGCCGGACGACGCGCGTCTTCGGCTGGGGGCGGCTCTCGGCCCGGATCCAGCGCAGGGTCATCGTCCCGCAGTGGTGCCCTGCCGTCGAGATCCAATTCGGCTGCCCCGGATCGCGATGGGCGACGACGATGCGCACCATCCCTTCGGCGTTGCAGCGTGCGCTCATTTTGTTCAGATGAATCGGAAAGTAGCGGTAGTCGAGGGATTCCATCCAGTGGTTGTTCAGCTGGAAGTTCCAATTCTCGCAGATCGGCGGCGTGACCTCGACGAGCAACGCCTGCTGCGGCCCGAGGCGCCAGTAGCTGTGGTAGTAGGCGATCTGCGGGTCGCCGCCAAAGGCCGTCGACGTCGCCTCGTCGAAGAGCGGCAGCTCGTTGGTGCTCGCTTGAAAGTCCCGGGCCCATTTGGCAAAGAGCAGCGAGGCGCCGAGGACGAAGTCCCCCGACTGGCGGAGGGCAGCGTCGAGATCCGCCGCGCGCAACGCTGCTGGGGTCGCTGGCCCTTCCAACAGCTCGAGTCGCAGCGCCGCCGGCGTTTCTCGCGCCCGGTCGAGAAAGGTCTGGCGCACGATCAGCGTGCCCGTCGCCTCGGTCATCGGCAGCCAATTGACACCACTCCGCTCGCGGCTGACGACGATCTCGAAGTCTCCCGCGTCGTCGAGCTCGAGCTCGCGCGCATCGAGGCGCCCGGTCGGCGACATCCCCGCGCCACGCCCGTAGGAGCCCGCCTGTGTGAAGAAGCCGAGGTAGTGCACCGTGCCGCGGGACCCGATCAGGCGATAGCGGCGCTCGGGGGCGATCGGCGCGTTGTGGTAGAGGTTGTCCGGGTTGTCCGAGCCCATCTTCACCGTCTCGTGAACCACGCGCTGAAGCTGGGGCGCGGCGGGGTCGGCGTTCTCGACGAATGTCTCGAGTGCCGCCCGGGCGAGGCGGGCGAGATAGCGCGTGCCCTCGGCCTGGTTCAACGGATCGGAGGGCGCGCCGGGAAAGCTCAACACCGCGCCGGCCGCCTTGAGGGCGTCGCAGAATTCCTCCCAAGAGCGCCCTTCGGTGACGCGTCGTTCGGCGATCTCCGCTGGCGTCGTCCCGGCGATTCTCGCGCGGATCGCTGCCAACTTCCGAAATGCGGTGAGCCCCTGGGACAACAGCTGTCGAAATGCCAAAGCCATCGGTGACTCCTGTCGTTTCGCAACGATATCACGTGTGCGCCGCTCCTGAAAGAGGTCGACGAAGGCGGGCCAGCGGGCCGCGGGAGGCGATTTTTCCACAATCAGGTCGACCTGTTTGTTGAAACTGGTGCGTCGATCGCGGTAGAATACCGAAGCTATGCGCTTGGGGAGCGTACGCCGAACGAGGTGGAAGATGCGTAGATCCTTTATTCCTGGGCTCGGCTCGGTCGCCGCGCTGCTGGTCCTTTTCGCCACACAACCGGGGTGCAACAAGGTACCCGTCAAGGCGATTCAGGGCGAGTACACGGTCCAGAACGAGATTCGAGACACGCGGCCGGACATCCCGAAGATCGACATCGTCTTCGTGATCGACAACTCGCACTCGATGTGCGAAGAGCAGATCAACATCGGGAAGAACTTCGACAAGTTCATCAAGGACTTCAAAGACACGATCAAGGCCGACTTCCGCATCGGCGTCGTGACGACCGACGCGAGCGATCCGAACAAGGGCGGCAAGTTCCGCGAGGAGCTCGGCTCCTTCACCTCGTGCTCGGTGAACGTCGACACCTCAGAGTGCAAGAACTTCAAGCTCGCAGGGGGGATCATCACCTCGACTGACGCGAGCCTCGATCTCGAGAAGGCCTTTCGCTGCATCTCGACCGTCGGCACCGTGCAGGGCGGGCTGGCGCAAATCGAGCAGGGCCTGAAGGCGGCACGCTACGCGCTGGACAAGAACGGGCCGCTGCCGTCGCAGGCACAGAACTTCCTGCGCGACGACGCTTTTTTGGCGATCATTCTCGTCTCGGACGAAGACGACTGCAGCTGGAAAGAGGGGGTGACCTGGACCGACCAGAACTTCTCGCGCTGCGCGCTGATGCCCGAAAAGCTCGTCCCCGTGGGCGACTACGTAAACTTCTTCAAGCGCCTCAAGCCGACGGATCCGGGCAAGGTGATGGTCGCCGTAATCAGCGGCGACGCCGTCGTTCCGGGGCTCGACGCCAACGACCCGGGCTTCAACGTCAACCCCCAGGTGATCTCACAGCGGGAAGACTTCCTCACCGACAAGGCCGCTGGCGCCCAGGACACGTACATCTGCGAGAGCGACAACGGCCGCGCCGATTTCGGTCGCCGCTACCGCGAGCTCGTCGAGAAATTCGGCTCGAATGGTGTCTTCGCCAACATCTGCCAGAACGATTTCGGTCCTGCGCTGGCGTTGATCTCCAAGCGGATCATCGACAACATCTAC
>JAGQJP010000436.1 GCA_020430585.1 Myxococcales bacterium
CGAGCTCACGAGTTACATCTCGGCCCGTCTCTAGGAGCGTTCGAGCGCTTCCTCGCGTACCGCGTGGTTTGCCCAATCGTTTCAAGGGCGGCGTGCCTCGTGTCGATTTCTCGACTCGCCGCTTGCGCAGCTCGGGAACTGGCGCGGGAAAGCCCGGTGCGCTCGGCCTCCCGATCGCAAACGAAAGTTGTTGTCATTTTCCGTCCGAGTTACTATCAGATTCTAACCCGCACTGGACGCAATGGGCTGAACCGTCTTCTGCCGAGGCGGATACCGTGCACTCGATGTATTCGATGCGCCGATCGCTGACGATCGCCGTGTTGTCCATGATTTTCGCAGCTCCGCTGACGATCCCGCAAAGCGCCGCGGCACAAACGTGCAAGAAGCCGATCTCGATGATCTTGATGGACCGCTCGTCGAGTATGACGCAGCTGATCGGCGGCGCGTCGAAGTGGCAGATCGCCCGCGATGCGATCGACAACATGCTCACCTCGTTCGACAGCCAGATCGAGTTCGGCTTGATGTACGCCGCCAGCGCCGATCTCTGCACGACGGGCGGGGTCGCGGTGGTTCCGAAGCTCGGGGCGCGCAGCGACATCATCACGAGCATCGACTCGACGACCCAGACGACGCTGACGCCGTTGTACGGCGTCCTCTATTCATCGTGGCAGGAGTTGAAGAAGACGCAGTACGACGGGCATCCGAAGTCCGTGATCCTCGTTACGGACGGGGGGGAGAGCTGCCACAAGTTCGCCAACAACCTGATGAAGCTGATCCCCGAGCTCAACGCGCTGGTCGCGGCGATGGCCGTCGATGGGATCGCGGTCTACATCGTCGGGTTCGGCGACGCTGTCGCGGCGATCACGCTCAATCAGATGGCGGTCGCCGCCAAGACCGAACGGATCACGCCCTGCAACGCGCTGCAAACCAACCCGACGGCCTCGGACAACTGTTACTACAATGCCGCCGATGCGGAGAGCTTGAAGACGATGCTCTCTCAGATCGCCCTCAAGGTCACCGAAGAGAAGTGTGACGGCCTCGACAATAACTGCGATGGAAAGATCGACGAGAACTTGGTGCGCCCCTGCGACACCGCCTGCGGCCCGGGCACCGAGACCTGTGTGATGGGCAAGTGGGAGAGCTGCACGGCTCCTCAGGGGAACAACGAGCTCTGCAACGGGAAAGACGACGATTGCGACGGGAAGATCGACAACGGCTATGACGTCGGTGCGAGCTGCACCGCGGGTCTGGGCGAATGCCAGGTGACGGGGAAGAAGGTCTGCGCCAGCGATCAAACCTCGACGGTTTGCGACGCGACACCCAAACCGAAGGGGATCGAGGTCTGCGACGGCAAGGGTGCCCCAACGCCTCGCTCGACTTCCAGGAGTGCGCCAAGAGCTGCACCGACAAGCCCTGCCTGGTCGCCTGCCAGAAGCAGAGCTTCTGCGGGCCCGACTTGGATCTACACCTGCGCCACCCGAGCGCCGCCGATTGGGGTGACTTGCTCTACGACTGTTATTTCTCGAACCGCACGCCGGCCTGGGACGACCTGGGCACGTTGGACGACGACCCGCGGCTCGATCGCGACGACACCGACGGCGGCGGTCCAGAGAACATCAACATCGACAAGCCGGTCGCGGGCCACATCTACCGAGTCGGCGTGCACTATTTCACCGACCACGGTTTCGGGCCCGCCGAAGCCAAAGTACGGTTGTTCTACTACGGCCAGTTCGTCAAAGAGTTCCAAAAATCGCTCAATCACTGGGACTTCTGGGAAGTGGCGACGATCGACAAAGACGGCACCATCGTCGAAGTCGGCACGGTCAACCAGAAGCCGGGCGAAGCCTACTGACCCCACGAGAACCCTTCGGTACATTTGATGTTTTCTCTGGATCCTCGCGCTTTCGGTTGACATCGAGCGCCGTCGTCTGAATACTGATTCATCTAGAGCTGAGCCGAGAGAGGCTCGAACGCGAGGTTTTCATGGTCAAAATGGTTGGCTCCTGGAAGGAGCGGCTCCACGATCGCATGCCAGCGCCGCTCGCCGAAGAGATCGACGTCTTCGAGACGCAGATCGAGATGCGCAAGCAGGGCAAGCTCGACGAAAAGGTCTTCGCCGAGACGCGCTTGCGCCGCGGCGCGTATGGGCAACGCTACGACAACGGGCAGCGCCACGACGGCGTGCGTGCCCGGACGCTCGAGTTTCCCTCGAACGACGTACACAAGGGCCCGGACACCAAGTGGGACGCGCCAGGGATGATGCGGATCAAGATCCCCTTCGGCTATCTCAACGCCGAACAGGTCGAGCTGCTGGCCGACATCTCCGAGGAGTACGCCGACGGCATCTCGCACATCACGACGCGGCAGGACATCCAGCTGCACTTCGTCAATATCGAGGACACGCCCGATTTGATGCGGCGCCTGGCGAGTGTCGGGATCACGACGCGCGAGGCGTGTGGAAACTCGATTCGAAACGTCACGGCCTGTGTGCGTGCGGGTGTCTGTCGCGGCGAGAGCTTCGACGTCTCACCGTATGCCCACGCGGTGGCGCACTACCTGCTCGGGCATCCAGATGTCCAAGATTTCGGCCGCAAGTTCAAGATCGCCCTCAGCGGCTGTCAGCACGAGGCGTGCGGGCTGACGGGCCTACACGACGGCGGCTTGATCGCCAAGACGCGCGTCGTCGACGGCCAACAAGAGCGCGGCTTCGGCGTATACATCGGTGGTGGTCTCGGCGCCGTCCCGTTTCAGGCGAAGCTGCTCTTCGAGTTCGTCGACGAGCGCGAGATTTTGCCGACGTTTCAGGCGATTTCGCGGGTCTACGCGCGCCTGGGCGAGAAGCGCAACCGAGCGCGGGCACGGGTCAAGTTTCTGGTTCAGAAGCTCGGCGTCGAGGAGTTTCGTCGCCTGGTGATCGAGGAGCGCGAGAGCCTGCCAGAGGACGCGCGCTGGACGGCGATGATCGACGCCACTCGCGAGTGGGCGGATGACCCGCTGAAGCCCGGTGCCCCGCTCGGCGAGGGCAATCGGCCAGAGGGATTCGAGGCGTGGCACCGCAGCAACGTCTACGCCCAGCGGCAGCCGAACTACAGCCTCGTCACGCTGCGCGTGCCCCTCGGTGATCTGACGGCGACGCAGATGCGGCAGCTCGCCGATCTCTCGCGCCGCTTCGTCAACGGCTCGTTGCGGCTCTCGGTCGAGCAGAACGTGGTCTTGCGCTGGGTCTCGAATGCCGATCTCCCCGCGCTCTACCAAGCGCTGCGGCCTCTCGGCCTGGAGATGCCCGGGGCAGGCTCGATCGCCGACATCACCGCCTGTCCTGGCACCGACACCTGCAAGCTCGGGATCGCCTCCTCTCGCGGCCTGGCGCGCGAGCTCTCCCGGCGCCTCACGGCCCAGTACGACGAGCTCGACAGCGTCGTCAAGGAGCTGAAGATCAAGATCTCTGGCTGCTTCAACGCCTGCGGGCAACACCACGTCGCCGACATCGGCTTCTACGGGAACAGTCGCACGGTCGGCGGCTACACCGTGCCCCACTTCCAGGTCGTTCTCGGCGGTCAGTGGAACGAAAACGCCGGCGCCTATGGCTTGGCGATCGGCGCAGTGCCGTCGCGCCGCATTCCCGAGGTGGTGCAGCTCGTCGCCGAACGCTTCCGCCGCGAGCGGGAGGAGGGCGAATCGTTTCAGCAATACATCCGTCGGATCGGCAAGAAAGAGGTCAAGTCGATGCTCGACGATCTCAAGTCGGTGCCCGGGTATCAAGCGGATCGCTCGTTCTACAGCGACTGGGGTGACCCGCGGGAGTTCTCGCTGGGCGACATCGGCGTTGGCGAGTGTGCGGGCGAGGTGGTGTCGCTCACCGATTTCGGGCTCGCCGATGCTGAGCGCGAGGTCTTCGAGGCGCAGGTCGCCCTCGACGAGCATCAATTCCGCGAGGCGGCGGAGCGCGCCTACCGCTCGATGGTCGAGGCCGCTCGCGGCTTGATCAAGACCAAGAACATCGACATCTCCAGCGACCCCGAGGTGATCGTCTCCGATTTTCGGCGCGATTTTCACGAGACCGGGTTGTTTCACGACAAGTACGCGGGCGCGAAATTCGCAAGCTACCTCTTCAAGGCGCACAGGAGCTGGGCTGAGGTCTCCTCCGAGGAGTCGGCACATCAGCTCGTCGAAGAGGCGCAGCTCTTCATCGAGGCCGCCCACGCCTGTTACCAACGAATGCAACAACGACCGTAGCGGATGCGAGGAGCGAGCCGATGGAGTGGCAAAAATTGGGTGTCAAGCTGGAGCTCGATGGGGAGCTCGGCTTTCCGATCCACGAATTCATTGGGGAGTTTCATCGGTTCATCCAGACCGATCGGCTGCCGATCATGTTGATCGACGTCCACGACTACTCTCACGTTCACCAGGGTCCCGGGATTCTATTGGTCGGCGACGAGGCGAACCTCTCGATCGACCAGACCGATGGCCGCGTCGGGCTCCATGTGGCCTACAAGCGGCCCCTTGGCGGGACGACGGGCCAAAAGTTGGCGCGCGTGCTCCGACTGGCGGCGCAAGCCGCTCGGGCGCTCGAGCGCAGTCGCCACCTCAAGCCCGCGCCCGCGTTTCGCAGCGACCGTTTCACCGTCGTCGTGAACGACCGCCTGTCGGCGCCGAACACCGAGGAGACGCGTGCGACGTTCGAGCCGGAGCTGCGGGCCTTCGTCGCAGAGGCGTATGCGGGTGTCGAGTGTGCTCTCGAGCCCGAGAGCGATCCGCGTCGCCTGTTCGGGATGCGCGTCGCCCTCTCGCAGCGGCCGACCTTCGACGAGCTGATCAAGAGCCTGGCGACGTTGCAATAGCGCGGGACTTTCGCTGCGAACCCCGCGCTCGAATCGACGAGACCCGACGGTCATCCGGTCCAAATCATCGAGCGTCGGCATCAAACGACGCCAACAACCACCAAGGAGAACGCCAATGGACACGAAGAGTATTGCCAGCGCGGCGATCGCTGCGATCCTGGGCCTCGGTATCGGCGTGGCGAGCGTCAGCCCGGCCAACGCCGAGGGGATGAGCAAAGAGAAGTGCTACGGGATCGTCAAGAAGGGGAAGAACGATTGTGGAACCTCGAAGCACGGCTGCTCGGGCAAAGCGACCAAGGACAACGATCCCGAAGAGTGGATCTTCGTTCCGAAGGGCACCTGCGAGAAGATCGCGGGCGGGAGCCTGAAGCCGAAGACGTGAGCCTCTGCGCTGCGCGGCCCCATCGGCCGCCACGATTCACGAAGCGGGCGCTGTCGTTGCCCCGCACGATCTAGCTCGCGTGGTCTGCGGTACCGCGCCCTCCCGCCGTCGCTCGACGGAAGCCGACGATCCAACCCCGCGTCACGAAGCTCGGCAACGCATCGCTGAGATACGACCGATCACGGGCGTCGCCCTCGGCGCCCTGGGCGATCGAGGCAAGCTCGGATAGGGTCGCGCCCTGGCGAATCGCCTCGAGTGTCTGCCACTCGGTCGGCTGGAGGCGGCCGAGATGGATCTCGCCTGCATCGCGCCAGACAGCGAGCCACTGCGGGCCTCCGTGGTCGAGGTCGACACGTTCGGGTTCGTCGCGCTGGGCTTGTTCGAAGATCTGCTGCAGCGGAAAGGGCGAGGCGATGAGGCTCAGCGATGGCGAGAGGAGAAAGCGAAGGCGCGGTTGCTCGTTTTCGGGGACCGCGGCGAGAGAGGCGAGATCGAAGCTCTCGGCGTCGGCGGCGTAGAATGCTCGGTGCCAGGCCCACTCGAGGCGCGCGACGTCGCCGACGTAGGGTGCTCGATCGAAGCCCCCAAGCGTCTCCAAGAACGAGGCAAACGCATCGCCGTAGTCGTGGATGTTCGCCGAGCGCGAGGGGACGGATGCCGCGTACCGTCGGGTGGCGGCTCCGAAGTATTCGTCGCCGAGGAGCCGCTGGCAGAGCGGGAAAACGTCGGCCAACGCCCCGCTCAGCGCGGTGAGGATCAGATTGCGATAGAGCGCGAGCCGGTGCGCGTTCGAGAACGAAGCGGGCGAGCTCACCTCCTCGGCGATCGGTGACCCCTCGAAGGGTGCGCCGCGGTCCATCAACTGCTCGACCAAGGCGTGCTGGAGCTCGCGCAGTGGCAGGGACCGTCGCGACGCTCGTCGCGCCTCGGCGCCGATCTGGGGCGTCGAGATCGGGAGCGCGGGGCGTTGGGGCGATGAGATCGGGGGCGCAGGAATTGGGCCGCCGAGAATCGATGCGATCGTTTCGCACTGGGCTCGGAGCGTGGCGAGCGGCGGCAGATCGTTGTCCCACTCGATCAGCGTTGGCTGAGGGCCGAAGAGCGCCACTGCTTGGCGGAAGAGCGCCCAGACGGGGTCGGCGATCGCAGCGCCGTGCGTGTCGAGGAGGAACGGCCCGCGGTGCTCGAAGCCGCCGAGATGAAACTGCTTCACGCGCTCTGCCGGCAGCCCGCCGATATACTCCAATGGGTCGAAGCCGTGGTTCTGGGCGTTGACGTAGACGTTGCTCACGTCGAGCAGCAGATCACAGTCCGAGTGCTCGAGGATCGCGCGCACGAACGCCCATTCGCACATCGTCGAGGACTCGAAGGTCAAGTATCGCGACACGTTCTCGATCAGCATCCGCCGACCGAAGCGCTCCTGCAGCCGTTTGATGCGGCGAGAGACGTGCTCGACCGCCTCTTCTGTGAAGGGAAGGGGCAACAACTCGTGGACGTACCGACCATTCGCCGAGATCCAGCAGAGGTGGTCCGAGATCATCTCGGGCTCGAGCCGTTCGGCGAGCGCGGTGAGGCGTTCGACGTAGGCCTCGTCGAGCGGATCGGTCGAGCCGAGGGAGAGACCGACGCTGTGGAGCGTGATCGGATAGTGCTCGCGGATCGCCAGCAGGCGGTCGAAGGCGGGTCCGGCCTGTCCGAGGTAGTTATCCGCCAGCACCTCGAACCAGGCGACGGGCGGTCGCTCGGCGAGAATCTCGACGGCGTGTTCGTCACGCAGCCCAATGCCCGCTCCAGCCAACATCTCGCCAGCATGCCACGTCGGGCGAGTCGTTTCAAGGCAGCTCTCGGATCGTCACCAGATGAGCTTGCGGCGGGCGGTCGAGTCACCCGTCGCTGCGCAGCAGCTCGAGAAACTCGGCGCCGAAGCGTTCCAGCTTCGCCTGGCCGATGCCGTGAACCGTCAGGAGCTGTTCTTCGGTACGCGGCCGCAGACGTGCGAGCTCTTGGAGCGTGCGGTCGTGGAAGACGACGTAGGGCGGCACGCCCGCGCGTTGGGCGATCTCGCGGCGTCTCGCGCGGAGCGCGTCGTAGAGGATTTGGTCGGCTTCGCTGAGCTCCGAGTCTCCGTCGCTCGCCTGCATCGCGGCGCGTCGACCGGCTCGTCGATCGTCAAGATCCGTTTCGGACGCTCTGCGCTGCCGTTTCGGCCGCTTCGCTGCGGCGCGCGCCTTGACATCGCGCCGCAGCTCGACGGCCAGCTCTCCGCGGAGCACGGGC
>JAGQJP010000003.1 GCA_020430585.1 Myxococcales bacterium
GGAGGCGTGCCCAAATGCAAGGCGGCGCCCAAGCGCGCGACGCAGGTGTACATCAACGTACTCCGAGGAGCGCGCGCGGGCGCCAACGCCGCAGTTGGGTGCGGATCCCCCACGAGAGCGCGCGGGCGCCAACGCCGCAGTTGGGTGCGGATCCCCCACGAGAGCGCGCGGGCGCCAACGCAGCAGTTGGGTGCGGATCCCCCACGAGGGGGTTAGAGGGAGCGCTTCATGAGATAGAAATCCACCTTCTCGTAGCTCGAGCTCAGCCGTTGCTCGACCTCGGCCTCGGTCTTCGGCGGCGGCACGATCACCTTCTCGCCGGGCTTCCAGTTCGCCGGCGTCGCGCAGGCATTCGCCGACGAGGTCTGCAGCGAATCGACCAGACGCAACACCTCGTCGATGCTCCGACCATTCGTCAACGGGTAGTAGATCATCGCCCGGATCGTGTTCTGGGGATCGACGACGAAGACCGCGCGCACGGTCGCCGTGCTCGACTCGCCGGGGTGGATCATCCCGTACTTCTGGGCGACCTTCGTGTCGAGGTCGGCGATGATCGGGAACGGGAGCTGCACGTCGAGATGCTGCTTGATGTTCTGCGTCCAGGCGAGGTGCGCGTGAATACTGTCGATCGACAGACCGATCAGCTTCACCTTGCGGTCCACGAACTCTTTGTTGCGACGCGCGAACTCGACCATTTCGGTCGTACACACCGGTGTGAAGTCAGCGGGGTGCGAAAACAGCACGGCCCAGCTGTCGCCCTTCCACTCGTGGAAACGCAACTCGCCGTGGGTCGTGACCTGGGTGAAATCGGGGGCCACTTCGCCGATACGGGGAATGCGGCCGAAATCCTGTTCGCTCATTGTCGGACTCCTTGTCGACAGTCGTGTTGAATCGCTCTCTCAGAAGAGAGGGAACGACTCTACCACCGCCCCCGAGCGTCCGTCAAGAGCACTCAGCTTCCGCGCGTCCCCGCGGCCTGCAGCGCCGCACCGTGCAAGCGAAAGGTGGTCCACTCGTCCATCGCGATCGCTCCCTGTGCACGATAGAAATCGATCGCCGGCTGATTCCAGTCCAGCACCGACCACTCCATTCGCCCACAGCCACGATCGACCGCGCGGCGGGCCACCGACAGAAAGAGCGCACGCCCGACACCCCTGCCCCGCGCCTCGGGACGCACGAACAAGTCTTCGAGATAGAGCCCGGGTTTTCCGAGAAAGGTCGAGTAGTTCTGAAAGTACAGCGCAAAGCCGACGCCACGCCCGTCGAGCTCTCCGATCAACACCTCGGCGCTCGGTCGATCCCCGAAGAGGGTCGCCTGTAGGTCGTCCGGCGTCGCCACCATCGCGTGCGCGAGCCGTTCGTACTCCGCCAGCTCACCGATCAGCGCGTGCACCAAAGAAACATCGGCCGCCCGGGCCGGTCGAACCGTCGTCGTTGCCATCGTTTCGTCATCCTCGTTCGGGGTCTTTCGTCATCCTCGTTCGGGTCTTTCGTCATCCTCGTTCGGGGTCCAATCAGCTCAGGAGCGTTCGAAAATACGCTCGACGCTCCTAGAACGCTCCTAGCCTAAATCGCCCGGACGAGCTCTGCAACCCCTCGTTGAGCGTCCCACCAGGGTGATCGCGGCGCCCGCCTTCGATACCGAGCGGCGCCAGGCCCTTGACCTGGAGAACCAATCCACGTAGCTTCGACCCTACGCGACCGAAACACACAGGCAGTGGGTCACCGTAGAAGGACGGCGTGATGCAGAACCGCTGGTTTCATCGACCTCGCCTCCACGTTCCGACCGTCGGGCGCGAACGGCGGGTCGGCTGGCTGGAGCTATTCTACGACCTGATCTTCGTCGCCACGCTGATTCAGCTCGGCAACGCGCTGAGCCACCACGTGAGCCTGGCGGGGTTCCTGGCGTTCGCCGGGATGTTCTGTCCGATCTGGATCGTCTGGACCGGTTTCACCTTCTACAACAATCGCTTCGTCGTCGACGACTTCACCCATCGGCTGCTCGTCTTCCTGCAGATGTTCGGCATCGGCGCGATGGCGATCTCGGTGGGCGACGTGCTCGACGGGCACCCCCGTGCGTTCGCGCTGAGCTATGCCGCGACCCGGATCCTCCTCGTGCTGCTCTACCTTCGCGCCCGTTTGCAGGTCGAGCAGGCGCGCGCGCTGACGCAGCGCTGGTGCGTGATCTTCACCATCGATGCGCTCCTCTGGCTCGTCTCGGCCTTCCTCCCGCCGCCATGGACCTATGCACTCTGGGCCGCCGCCGTGGCGATCTCGATCACCGGCCCGCTGAACCGCGTCTCACGCGAGCTCGCGCTGCGCTACCCGCCCGACGTCTTGCACATGTCCGAACGGTACGGATTGTTGACGCTGATCGTCCTCGGCGAGTCGTTCGTGAAGCTCTTGACCGAGCTCAGCGAGCGCGGCGCGACCGTCGAGAGCGCCTTTTTCTGCGGCTTCGCCCTGATCTGCAGCTGTAGCCTCTGGTGGATCTACTTCGACGACGTCGCCGGATCACGCCTCAAATCAAAACCCGGCGCGCCGTTCATCTGGGTCTACACGCATCTGCCGATGACGCTGGCGATCACCGCCGCAGGCGTCGCCGTGAAGAAGACGCTCTCCTTCGACATCTTCGGCTCTGCGCCCGACGCCTACCGCTTCATGCTCTGCGGAACGCTCGCCCTCGCCTTCGCCGCGGTCGGCACGATCGATTGGGTCACCGAGAGACGTCAGGCCGAGCTGAGCGACCGGACGCGGATCAACGTTCGCTTCGCCTCGGCGCTCTTCGTGCTGTTGCTCGCGCCGGTCGGGCGCTTCATGCCATCGGTCTGGTTTCTGGCGCTCGTCGCGGCGACCTGCCTGGCGCAGGTGCTCTTCGACATGATGATGGCCCCAGAGCTCGCCGACGCCGAGATGGCCCAAAAGGACGCCCAGCTCGCGCTGGCGATCCCCGCCGACCTCGATCAAGACGATGACGCCGATCGAGGCGAGGCCACGACCCGGCGCTACGACATCTCCGAGGCGCATCGACGCGGAATTCCGAACGAGCTGCGACGTGACCTCTACTTCTACTTGATGGAGGGATCCTGGTGGAGGCTGCTGCTCACGCTGCTGGTGGTCTACCTCTTTACCAACGTCGTCTTCGCCGCGCTCTACATGCTCGAGCCAGGGTCGATCGCCGGAGCTCGCCCCAACTCGTTCCTCGACGCCTTCCACTTCAGCGTCCAGACGATGTCAACCATCGGTTACGGCGTGCTCAGCCCCCGCAGCACGTACGCGAATGCGCTGGTGACGATCGAGGTCGCCCTCGGGCTGCTCGGGGTGGCGCTGGCTACGGGGGTGATGTTCGCCAAGGCCTCTCGCCCACGAGCCAGCGTGCTATTCTCGAAGCCGATTGTGATCACCCGCTACCACGGCGAGCTGACGCTGATGATCCGGGTCGGCAACGGACGCGGCAACGAGGTCGTCGACGCCTCGATCAACCTCGTCGCCCTCACCGACGACGTCAGCCCAGAGGGGCACTCGATGCGCTCGATGCACGCCCTGAAGCTTCGCCGCGATCGATCGCCCGTGTTCATGCTGAGTTGGACCGTAATGCACACGATCGACGAGAGCTCGCCCTTGTTTCACACCGACTGGAGCAACCCCGCCGCGACGATCGCCTCACTGGTCGCGACACTACAAGGGCACGACGGCACCTATGGGCAGACGGTGTACGCCCGTCACGCCTGGTACCCCGAGAGTCTCCGCTACGGCCACAGCTTCGTCGATATCATCTCCGAGCTCGAGGGTGGACGGATGCTCGTCGACTACACGAAGTTTCATGACACCAGGGACGAGGGCTGGGGTAATGTTTCCCCATCCACCCCAACCAGCTGAAACCACAAATGATTGCCAACACTGTCACACCACTGCGCGTGACACATTGGCACAGTAAAACATCGCCCACGCCCAGAGCAACGCCTATCCATTCAAGCTGTTACAGTCATGGCACGCAATCTGCAGCGAGATAGGCGTCCCGGGGAAGACCCGCAGGTGACGCGATCGCGCCAACCGCCGCAGACGTAGAAGCCGACAGAGGCGCGCGACATGACAAAACCGATGGAGGAATGAATGAAACGATTCAGCTCGAGTGTGCTCTTGGCGGCGTTGCTAGCCGTCGCAGCGTGTAGCCAACAATCGACGACCGTCGACCGACCGACGATGCCCGAGGGCGTCACGATGGAAGCCCTCGTCAACGGCAGCGGCAAAGCCGACTGGCTGACGCGCTGGTTCACCAAAGACATGGGGGCCCTCGAGCTCGGCGTCAATGTCTACGGCCAAAATACCGTCAGCGAACCGTTTCACCTCTATCGCTTCAAGCTCAAGAAAGGCGACGTCGTGAGCCTCGAGGCCTTCGGCTCCTACTGGGGGATCCTCGGCCTCTACCGCAAATCCGGCAACGATTGGAAGGCCCTCGCGTCGACCTACATCGCCGCCGACGCGAACGGCAACGGCTACAGCGCGTCGTTCAAAGGCTTCACCGCGTCCAAGGATGGCGAGCACGCCGTCGTCGTCGGTTCGTTCTGGGGCCTCTCGCCCTACTACAAATATGACGTCACCGTGACCTGCGACGAAGGCAGCTGTAAGCCGAAGACGCCCTATTGCGTGACCTGGAACGTGGTCTCCGACGACGTCCCCGGACGGACCTACTTCTACGTCGAGACCGTCGACAGCTACGAAGCGGGCAAGAAACTGCTCTCGACGATCCAGGGCTTCTCGAACGAGCAAATCCTCGTAGGCGCCTGCGCCGATCAAGGGCTGATGTGCATCATGCTCTACAAGCCGGTTTGCGGCGTGATTCTGAACGACCCCGAGAAGAACTTCGGCAACTCCTGCTCGTTCCAATCGGCGATTTTCCAGCGCTCGAAGGAAGACGGTCACATGAAGGGCTACTACC
>JAGQJP010000437.1 GCA_020430585.1 Myxococcales bacterium
CCACGAAGAGCTCTCGCGCTTCGACCCGGGCTTCACCCTCTCGTACCTGGCGCACGAAGTGTTGTTCGTGAACAACTTCTACCACAACTCGAACCCCGGGCAGCGCGCGCGCTACCTCGCGAAGGTGATCAGCGGCGAGTGGATCGCCGGGATGGCGATGACCGAGCCCGCCTGTGGCACCGATGTCCTCGGCATGCAGACCATCGCCGAGCGTCGCGGCGACCGCTACGTGCTCAACGGGACCAAGCAGTTCATCACCAATGGCCCGACGGGCGACGTCTTCCTCGTCTACGCCAAGGTCGGCGACCGAAGCCACAAGCAGGTCACCGCCTTCGTCGTCGAAGCGACGAGCCCGGGCTTCTCGGCGGCGAACAAGGAGCGCAAGATGGGCATGCGCGGCTCACCGACCTCGCAGCTCGTCTTCGAAGACTGCGAAGTCCCCGTGGAGAACCGTCTCGGCGACGAGCACCAGGGAACGGCCCACATGATGCGCAACCTGGAGATCGAGCGGGTGACGCTAGCGGCCCAATCGGTGGGGATCGCGCTGCGCTGCCTCGAGGTGATGAACGAGTACGCCAACACGCGAACCGCTTTCGGAGAGCCCCTCAACGAGTTCGGCCAAATTCAGCGGCTGATCGGGGAATCCTACGCGCAAACGATGGCCGCCCGCGCCCTGGTCTATCACACGGCGGGGGCGATCGATCCGACCAAGCGGCGCAGCCTCGAAGCGGCGAGCGCGAAGCTGATGGCGACCAACGTCGGCGAGATCGTCGCCCGAGCGGCGATTCAGGTGCTCGGCGGATACGGCTACTGTCGAGAGTATCCCGTCGAGCGGCTGTTGCGCGACGCGATCCTGCTCTCGATCGGCGGCGGAACCAACGAAGCGATGCAGAAGAACATCACCCGCGACCTACGACGCCGAACGACGATCGACTGACCCGACCCCGCCGCTGGGTGATCGCTCGATCGCCCCTCAGGTTCGCAGATGGACCCGGATTCTCGCTTCCAACTCGGCGGGCTCGAAAGGCTTGTGCACGAAGTCGTCGGCACCAGCGGTGAAGCACTCGAGCTTGCGATGTTGGTCCCGCGTCGACGAGACCATGATGATCGGAATGTTGCGCGTCATCAGGTTACTCTTGAGGCGGCGTGTCGCCTCCAACCCGTCCAGGCGCGGCATGTTGAGGTCCATCAGGATCAGATCGGGGCGAAACTCGCGAGCGCGGATCACGCCGAGCATCCCGTCTTCGGCGAAGAAGAGCTCGAACTTCTTCTCGAGGAGCACGCGGATCAGCTCGCGCGCGTCCTCTTCGTCGTCGATCGTCAGGATCTTGTGCCGCGGCACCGCGTCGAACTCGCGGTCGATCGAGACGGGGATCTCTTCTTCGGCGAGGATCGGTAGGTGCGCATTGAACGTCGAGCCTTCGTTGAGGACGCTCTCCACCGTCAGATAGCCGCCGAGCCGCTCGACGATCGACTTGACGATCGCCAGCCCGAGACCCGTTCCGCGCTTGATCCCCGGCCGACGCCCGGTGTAGAAGCGCTCGAAGATTCGGGCACGCTCGTCCTCGGAGATGCCGATCCCGTCGTCGCTGACCGAAATCACCGCCATGTCCCCCGCGCGAAGCACCGACACACGTACGCAGCCATCGTCGTGAGAGAACTTGATCGCGTTCTGCACGAGGTTCCAGACCATCTCCCGCAGCAGCACCCAGTCGGACTTGAGCACGATCTCGCCCGCAGGCGGGTCGAATTGCAACGTCACGCCGCGCTCCCGCGATTCGGGGGCGAGCTGCTCGCACCAATCGGCGATCTGCCGCTCGAGGTGCCCCCGAACCAACGTGAGCTCGATGCGCTCGTCCTGGACCTTGCGCAGCTCGAGGAGGTC
This sequence comes from Myxococcales bacterium, assembly GCA_020430585.1. Classification (GTDB taxonomy): domain Bacteria; phylum Myxococcota_A; class UBA9042; order JAGQJP01; family JAGQJP01; genus JAGQJP01. The sequence continues at coordinate 1,886 of JAGQJP010000437.1, forward strand.
GTCGACCATCTTCAACACGCGAGAGCCCTGGCGCCGGACGGCTTGTAAGCTGCGGTGCTGCGTTTGGTCGAGATCGCCCATCCGCCCGCTCAGGAGCAGGCTGGTGTGACCCAACATGATGTGCAGCGGCGACTTGATGTCGTGGCTGCAGATCGAGAGAAAATCGTCCTTGAGCCGCACCGCTTCGGCGAGCTTGCGGTTGCTCTCGTCGAGCTCCTCGTACTTTTGTTGATAGGCCTCCTCGAGGCGATTCTTCTCGGCGAGGACGTGGATGTACAGCTGGGCGTTCTTGAGCACGTTCGCCACCGAATCGGCGATCCCCGTGCAGATCTTCAGATCGTTCTCACCGAAGGGGCGCGGCGAGCGCAAATAGAGCGCGCCCAACAACAGCCCCGCTGAGATCAGGGGTACGATCGCGACGTGAAGCCCATCGGTGTCGGGCGCCTCGGCGAGGTACGCCTCGTGCGTCCGCTCGACTTGAAGCAGGCCGGGATAGCTCTCGGCGTCGACCTCCTGTTCGAAGATCTCATCGTTTCGTGACGTCGAGAGCAGCACGGGGCTCGCGCCGCCGAGCTGCACGATGTCGCAGAGCGCGAGGCCAAGAAGATGCGTCAGTCGATGCACCGTCAGGTCGAGCATCTTCTTGTAGTCGAGGGACGACGAGGCGGTGCGCGTCACGTCGAGGATCGTGTTCAGATTGTCGCGCTCGATCCGCAGCTCATCGTGAAGGCGCTTGACCCGCAGGTGTGCGTTGATCCGCAAGAAGAGCTCGTATCCCTTGCAGTTCTTGTTGATGAAGTCATCGGCGCCCGATTCGAGACAGCGGATCAGGTCAGAGTGCTCGACGCTACCGGTGAGGATGATGATCGGAATGTGCCACGTCGCGGGGTTGGACTTCAGCTCGCGGGTGATCGAGATCCCGTCGCGGCCGGTCATGAAGAGGTCGAGGATGATCAGGTCGGGCGGCTCGCCCTCGACTTGGCGACAGACGACGGAGCCGTCGGCGAGCCAGCGGACCTCGAGGCCCCGGCTCTTGAGCAACTCACCGAGATATTCGCGATAGAAGTCATCGTCTTCGACGACCAGAATGGAGGCGGAATCGCTACTCATCGCCCGCTCAGTGGCGCAGGTGCGCAGTCGCGCGGAGCGCCGTGTCGACCTGATCGACCATTTCCTTGTAGGCCCCAGCTCCCATCCGCTCCTCGATCAACTTCAGCTTGCGCCGCAGGAGCTCGACGGCTAGCGGGATCGCGCGCACGACGGCCTGGCAGGCGGTCTGACAGATACGATAGGCTGCGGCGTACTCTTCGCCGGCGATGAAGATGTCCATCATCAGCTCGGTCGCCTGGAAGAAGGCAGACATGTCTCCCGCCGCCTCAATCTCGTCGAGCAACCCCATCGTCTCGACGCGTGCCATCGGGCGATCTCCCTCGTCGAGACGAACCCGCGCGAGGACGAGACGGAAGCCGATCGCTTCCTTCATCATCCCCGTCTGCCGCGCCAGGTCGACGGCTTGTTGCAGGTGATTCTTCGCGGCGGCGAAGTCGCGGCGGGTGCGGAAATGGGGACCCAGCAGGCCGTGCAGCGCGATCCGTTCAGCGACAGCGCCGTGGCTCCGCATCAGGTTCAACGCCGCATCCAACGGCGCGACGGGATCGCCTTTCATCCCGCCGAGGATGCCCAGATTGAGCAGTACGAAGTAGCGCAGGTCGTCAACGCGAGAATCGACGGACTCGACGGTCGACAGCGCGTCTTGCAGGAGCCTCTTCGCCTCGTCGACCTTCATTTGCATCAGGACGACCATCGAGCGTACAACGGCGCTCCAGGCGGCGATTGCCGGAGTCGCCGGTTTCGCCACGCTCCGTAGCAGCGTCTCCACTCGAAGGGGCTGGTTCTGGACGAGCGCGGCACGAGCGACCGCCAGCGTCGCCCGTTGCGAGAGTGCCGTGTCAGCGCAGGACGCCGCGCGTTTGGAGACCCGCTCGGCCTGTGCCATCGCGGTTGCCGAACCCGCTCCGCTGAGTGTCAGCTCGACCCTGCGCAGGCTCGCCCGCAGGGCCAGCTCGCTCGCCTCGTCGGCGTGCTGTTGGATCTGATCGAGGAGCCGTGTCACACCGTCGCGGTACGGCGTCAAGAGGGGCGCCTCTTCTACGAGATCGGCGGCGCGCGTGAGCCACACATGGTCAGGGTGCGCGTCACCCGGCCCGACCTCAGCCGGCGACGTCGCGGGTTCGCCCGATGTCGCGCTCGCCGAAGCGTCCAACGAGAGCTGCTCCAGAAGCTGATCGACCGAATGTTTCCAATCGTTATGCATCGCTTCGATCTAACATGGATTGCTCGGAGAGGAAAGGCCCAAGGCGAAGACCTCGACCCTGGCGGCTGATCAGACTCCGCCAGGAACGCCGGCTCCGCCGCCACCCGCACCAGAGACCTTGCCGTAGAGGCCCATGAACGAGGCGCGAACTTTCTGGACGAGCTGTTGCTTGACCTTGGTTACCCCGGCTTCGCCGCCCTTGATCTTCGAGATCACGCTCCCGACCTGCTGCAGCACGCCGCTGTTGACGACCTGCCCCGCGAAAGCGCCACCCTCGGCGACGGCACCGGTTACCTGGCCCAATAGCTGCGTGAAGGCGTTGTTGCTCTCGCCGGTGAGGGCCGCCGAGATCTGTTCCGCCGCCGCCTGAACCTGGCCCATCGCCGCCGGAACCTGAGCGAACCTGATCCCAGCCTCGGAGAGAAAGGCGCCCTTGATCCCCTCGATCGCGCTGATCACCTGCCCTTGCACGTTCGAGACCTGCGAGGTGACATTGCCACCGACGGCGCCGATTTTGCCCGCTGCCGCATCCGCGGTCACGCCGAGCTCCTGGCCAATCGCCGCCTCGTTCCCCTTCATCCCCATCAGCTGATTCCGCCGGTCGAAGGTCGGGCCGAACTGCGCCTTGTACTGTTCGACCGCCGCTTCCTTTTGGGCCTTCGTCGCTTCGGCCTGAGCGATCGAGGCCTGCGTCGTCGCCAGCTCCGCCGACGTCTGGGCGACGATCCCCTCGTTCTTGGCGATCTGCTCGGTCGCTTGTTGCCCCATTGCCGCGCCATCGGCGGCCTGCTTGGTGAAGACCTGCTCACTCTTCGACGCCGATTGGTCAGCCTGCGCCAGCGCCGCGTTCGTCGCCGCCGCCTTCGCGTCGGCCTGGCCGCTACCCTCGGTCGCCTTGTCGAGACCGGGGCCGACCTTGGCCATAATCGGCGTCATGATCAAGCTGGTGATCTTGGACTTGACCTTGTCGACGACGCCGTTGATCTTGCTCACGATCGGATCGAGCAGGAACGCCTTGAGCTTGGCCCAAGCGCCGGACCCACGCTTCGCCTTCGGAGGATTCTTGCCCGCCGCCTTCGTACCGGCGCTGTGAGCCTTTTCCTTCTGCCCTTTGGCGCGGGTCTGACCGCCCTTCGCCTGGGTGTTCTTCTGCTCTTTCTGCTGCTGCGTCTGCTTCTGCTGTGTGACCTTGCCCTTGGACTGCGTCGCCTTTTGCTTCTCGCCCTCGCTCTTGGCCTTGTGCTGCTCGGACGCCGCCTTCTTCGCCGTCGCCTGTTGCTTGCCCTTCTCGGCCGCCTTCTTCTTCGATTCGAGCTTCGCCTTCTGCTTCTCGAGGAGCTGTTTCTGCTTCTCGATCTTCTCCGGCATCTTCGGATGATAGTCCTCGGATCCCGTCGGGACCGGTCCTTCGAACGCGGGCTTCTGCGGATTGCGCACCTTCTCGGCCACCTGCGTCAATCCCTCACCGAGCGCTTCGGACTGCGGTGCCTCGTTGCTCGCTTCCAAACCACCGAGCAGGCCTTCGATCACGCCAGCGACCTCGAAGGTACCCCCGCCGGTATCCGCTCCTGGGCCAGCGGTCTGCGGTCCAGGGCCCATCGGCCCACCAGGCAGGGTCTGCGGACCGACGATCGAGCCCCCACCGGGCCCACCCATCGTCTCGGGTCCGACGATACCGCCAGGACCGCCCATCATACCGCCCATCATGCCGCCCATGTCCGGCCCACCGCCGAGCATGTCGGTGCCACCCATCATGCCCATGTCGCCACCGAGCATGTCGGTGCCGCCGCCCATCATGCTGCCTGTGGTACCGCTCATGTCCATGCTGCCGCCCATGCCGCCCAGGCCGCTCATGTCCATACCGCCGCCCATCATGCCGCCCATGCCGCCGCCCATTCCG
>JAGQJP010000438.1 GCA_020430585.1 Myxococcales bacterium
CGACGAGCGGATCGTCGTCGGCGCCACCGATGCCTACGAGGCGCGCTGCCGTCGGTGCTACGAGCCGAACCCGGGCGTGCAGTTCACGATCGCTCTGGACTAGTCGATTGGCGCTCTGGTGCTGTACTCCGCGTCCAACCCGACCAGCACTTCATCGACGCTGCGGCAGATCACGGCCCCGGGCAGCTCGACGAAGGGGCTGAGCGCGAAGACCCGCTTGCCGAGCTTGAGGCCGATCGCCGCTTCCGAGAGAGTGCCGTAGACGCCGCCGATCGCGACGAGGACATCGGCGCTGTGGGCGATGATCACGTTTCGGGCGTGGCCCATCGCCGTAGCGATCGGAACCTGGACCCAGCGATTCGCCTCGGTCGCATCGGGCCCGGGCAAGATCCCAACGACGACACCTCCGTTCTCCGCCGCGCCGCGACTGGCCCACTCCATCACACCGCCGAGGCCGCCGCAGATCAAGAGCCAGCCGCGCTCGGCGATCGCCGCACCGAGTTGCTCGGCCCGCCGATGGTCGAGATCGCGTCCATCGGCCGCTCCGATCACGCCGACCCGGTAGGGGGCACGGCCCGCCCGACTCTCGCCTCGCGCGTCGCTCATCGGCTCATCCATCGCGAGTCGTGCCACGCGTCGACGCCGCGTGTGGCGGGGAGATCGGCGCTCGGCTTCATACGTCCCCGCTCTCGAGGAGCCTGAGCTTCTCGTCCATCGCCTCCCGCCGCCGGGCGTCAGGGTCGAGGCGCAGGGCCTGTCGAAGATGTACCGACGCCTCTTTGACGCCGCCGACCTGCTCGACGACACGGGTGATCCGATAGTAGATCTCCGCCGCCCGCGCCCCTTCGCCACCCCGCTCGAGATGCCAAGCGAGGCGCATCGACTCTTCGAGGTCGATCCGCCCGTGGTGCTCGATCCACTCCGCAGCGGCGCGATGGATCCGACTGCGATCGTTGGGCTCGACCATCGAGTAGAGCACGCGCCGCGCCGCGCGCGACTTGAACTTGAGCTCGCGGGTGCCGGGATAGCGCGAGGTGGCCCGCTCGAAGATCACCTCGCGGGTCACCAGGTCATCCAGACCGCGACGGGAGATCGATGTCGGCACGACCTCGATCCAGAAGACCTCGCCGACGACGGCGGCTTGCTTCAAGAAGGTGCCCGCCTCGTCTCCGAGCTCGTCGAGCAGTAGGCGCACGGGAATCGCCTCGTCGAAATCGGGGATCGCTTCGGGGCTCGGCACCGTCCAGCGACCGCGCTCCTGAACGAGGTACTGCTGCTTGGCCAGAAAGTGCAGATAGTCCTGGATGTAGAACGGGCTGTGCTCGATCCCCTTGGCGATCACCTCGACGGCGATGTCGGTGACCGGCCCCTTGAGCATCTCGCGGATCAGCTCCCGCGTGGCGCCGGGTGAGAGCGGTCCGAGGCGCAGCTGCATCGAGAAGGGAAAACCGAGCTGCAGCTCGGCGTTGGGGAGCGGTTTCGTGCTCGCGTCGACCACCGAGGTGTCGACGCCGACGGTCGCCAGGACGAGCAGCGGCAGGTCGCGAACGCGCTCGAGGAGCTGGCGAAAGAATTCGCGGCTCGAGTAGTCCATCCACTGGGCGTCTTTGGCGATCATCACGACGGGGGCTCCGCCGGCGAGCCGCTCGACGAGGGTCGCCATCGCGTCGAGCACCCGCGCGCGATAGTCGATGTCGCTCGTCTCGACGCGGCCGGAGCGGCGCTCGTCGACCACGTCGAAGGCGGGCAGATCGAGGAGGGTCGAGACGATCGAAGCGACCTCGCGAAGCTCGCGCTCGTCGAGGGCGTGCTCACCAAAATTGGAGAAGGCGAGGGTCACCATCTCTGTGACCTTCTGCTCGACCACGGCGAAGCCCTCGCCCGTGCCGAGGCCCGCGCGGTGGCGCACCATCTCGACCAGCGAGCTGAAGGGGAGCAGCTGGCTCAGCGGACGGCACTCGACGTACATGTAGTTGTAGAGGTCGTCGGCGTCGTTGATGTACTGGTTGAAGGCGTGGAGCAGACGCCCCTTGCCGACGCCAGCGCTGCCGACCAGCGCACAGGCGCGCGCTTCGCGCAGCTCGACGCAGTCGTGGAGCACGCTCTTGAGGGCCCGCAGCTCGTATTCGCGCCCGACGAGGGGGATCTCGGCGAACCACGGGCTGAGGGTCATCAGCAGGTGATGCGTCTCGCCGGGTTGCACGAAGAGCGGTTGGTGCGCGTCGCGATAGCCCTCTTTGGTGGCGACGACGAGATACCCGCCCGCGACCCGCAGGACGTTGCCCACGGGCGAGACGCCCACGCGGTGCCGGCGTTCGTAGGTCAGCTCGCTCGAGATCTCGTCGTAGGGCACGAGGTAGATCGTCACCCCGTCGGGGACGGTGCGCACGTTGACGGTGCCCTCGGTCGCCCGCTCCTCGCCGAGGGTGCCGCCGATCTCTTGGGCCAGGTTGCCGAAGTAGACCTGGTCGGCGAAGTTGCGCTCCTCTTCGGCCTGGACGAAGCGCGCCCAGTAGAGCGTGCCGAGACCAGCGCGGGCCGACTCGTTTGCCCCTTCGTAGCCCAGCGCGCGGTGGTAGAACTTGACCGCCTCGCTGAATGCCCGCGAGACCATCAGCTCGAGGCTCGTCAGCCGCATGTGGTCTTCCCACCAGCGCTGCTTCTTGGCGATCGAATGCCAGGGCAAGAGCTGTTTCGCCTCACGCTCGAGACGCTTCTCGAGCTCGTTCTTCTCGCGCTGGAGCTCGAAATAGAGCGCCCACGATTCGTCGCCCCGCGCCACCTCGGCGAGGGCGTACTGGTGCATTCTCTCGCGCTCTTTGCTGCCCTCGAGGAAGTCGTCGACCTCTTTCCAGAGCTCGCGGGCCGACTGATAGCGGTGCTCGGCCTGGACCTCGACCGCTTTTCTGCAAATCCGCACGAGCTCGGCGGGGATCTTGCGGTCTTCGAACTCGAACTTCAGCTCGGGTAGCTCACCGCCCGGCACGGTGTCCCAGCGTTCGGACTCCTTGTGATCGATCGGCAGCCGCCCCGTGATCACCTCGTAGAGGATCATCCCCAGAGAAAACACGTCGCTGCGCTGATCGACGTGCGAGTCTCCCCGCGCCTGCTCGGGGCTCATGTAGGTCGGCGTCCCGACGATCATCCCCTGGTCGCTCAGGTCGGCGGCGATCTCTCCGCCCTTGCGACGAAAGACGCGGGCGATGCCCCAGTCGACGACCAGCACCTCGCCGAAGTTGCCGATCAAGATGTTCTCGGGCTTGATGTCGCGATGGACGACGCCGCGGGAGTGGGCGTAGTGGCAGCCCATGCAGACCTGGCCGAAGATGTTGAGCAGCCGATGCAGCGTGTACTCCTCGTTGACCGCCGCGTCGCCTTCGATCCGCGCTTGCAGGATCTCGCGCAGCGACGAGCGATCGAGCAACTTCATCGTGTAGTACGGCGTCCCCGCCACCGAGACGCCGAGCTCGTAGATCGGCACGATGCTCGGATGCTCGAGCTGCCCGGTTAGCCGCGCCTCGTTGATCAGCGCCTGGATCAGGTTCGGATCTTGTGCGTGCTTGGCCAGAAGCGACTTCATCGCGACGCGACGGCCGAGGTTGACGTCGGTGACGACGCGGACGACGCCCATCCCTCCGTGGCCGATCTCGTCGCCGACCTCGTAGCGCCCCTCTCGCCCTGCCTCGGTGATCTGACTCCAACGCTCTTCGCCCGGAAGGGTCTGGAGGTTCAACGGGGTGTGCTGGTAGAACTGACGAATCGAGCCGCCGACGGGCACCTCGTCGACCTGGGCACGCTGGCGGACGGTCTTCTGATCCGCGCGTCGCATCGACTTGTCGCTGTCGTGGTCGTTCTCGCTCATCGCCGCCGCAAGCCGCCAAATGTTCGTGGAGTGGTTCTGCGCAACAGCTCTAGAGTACCGATTTTGCGCGGCGTCGTCCAGAGTGGAGCTGCAAAACTCAACCACCAAATCGCGATAGATTTCGACTTTGCAACATCTTGGCGTGTGGTATAATGGGTCGAGTCATACATCGCAGCGCAACGACTAATGTCCATCGATTTCGTCAAAGCCGGGCTGATCATCGCCTGGACACCCGACCGAATCCGCATTGGCGAGATTTTCCCGCTCGGAGAGGAGTTGATCTTCGGGCGCGAGCCCTCGATCTTCCCGGGCGGCCCACTCGACGACACGATGATCTCGCGGCGCCATTTCCAACTCGAGCGCGCCGAAGAGGGGACCTACGAGCTCGTCGACCTGCATAGCTCGAACGGCACCAGCGTCAACGGCTCGAACGTGAATCGCGCGGTCTTGAAGGATGGACACTGGCTGCGCGCGGGCGACACCTTCATGGTCTATCGGCGCTTCCCGCCGACGCTGCCGATCAACCAGATGTGGGGGATGGACTCGATGCTGCCGAGCGTGGGTCCCGCCTTTGGGTACGTGCGCCACCTCTGCCGCGAGCTCGGCGGGTCGAGGCGCCCCGTGCTCGTCGTCGGCCCACCAGGAGCAGCGAAGCGGCAAATCGCCGAGCAGATCCACTTCAAGGGGGATCCTGACGCGCCGTGTCTGTCGATGGACGGCAACGCGCCGATCGAGCAGGATCTCGTCAACGTCCTACAAGAGGCCCGCGGCGGCACACTGATCCTGCGCCACGTCGACCATCTCTCGTTGCATGCCCAGCAGATCCTGAAAAATGCGATCGCCGTCGAGTTCGACGTGCGGATGTTGGCGACGGCCAATCGCCCGGTCAGCGAGATCGAGGGCGACGGACACCTCGCGCCCGAGCTGTTGCGCCACTTCGCCCAGTCGGTGATCGAAGTCCCACCGCTCAACGATCACATCGAAGACATGATCCCCTGGGTCCTGCACTACTTGCGAGAGTGCGACGAAGAGGAGCGAACCCTCGACCCGACGTTGATCAACGCGCTCTTCACGCTCTGCTGGAGCGAAAACTATCGACAACTGAAGGCGATCATCGACGTCGCCCTGAGCGAGCCCGCGGCGCGCCTGACCCTCTCGAAGAACGTAGCCAAAGAGCTCCTCGGCGTTCCGTCGTTGACGCTCTCGAGCCAGCTCAGCCAATCCTTCAAGAAGACCGCCCCCTACTGAGCGACGTGCCGAACGACAGAGCCCGCCTGCGCGTGGGCCTACGCGCCGCGCCTGAACCGAACGCTCCCTGCACGGCCGCTCGGAAGTCGACGTTATCGAGGTAGTCGTAGCGCACCCGCGCAGGAAAGAGGCGCGCAAGGTAGCGCTGACGCAGCGCGGGTGTCGCGTAGAGGTAGAGATAGCGCAGCACGTGCTCGGCGACCTTGCGACAGTAGCCCCGCGCCTCGTTGTAAGCGATCTCTTCGACCATTTCGTCGAAGGGCAACCCCTTGTGCTCGCGGAGGAAGCGCGCCATCGCCCGCGCGCCGGCGTTGTAGCCGGCGAAGGCGAAGACCTCTTGGCCGCGGAACTTCTTCGCCAGCGCGCCGAGATAGTAGGCGGCGTAGCGCAGATTCTCGGCGGGACGAAAAAAGGTCCGCTTCGAGTAGCGGCGCCCGAGGAGCTTGGCGATCTTGCGCGCCGTCTTCGGGATCACCTGCATCAGGCCCATCGCATCGGTGTGCGAGACAGCGGAGACTCGATAGCGGCTTTCTTGACGCATGATCGCGTAGATCACGAGCTCGAGGACACCGTGCTCTTTCCCTCTCCGCCGGGCGAAATCACGGTAGGCCCGTGGATACGCCATGCGGAAGAGCTGCACCTCACGTCCCGTCGGATAACCGCGCAAATGGTGGCCATGGCGGCGTCGGGCCCATCGCCAGAGCTCGTGGTAGCGCTCGAGGGTCGCGTTGAAGCGATAGAGCGCCTCGAGCTGGTCGTGTCTCGACAGATCGCGAAAGAGCGCCTCGGCGAGGGGCTCGAACTGCGCCTTGGCGGCGTCGACCTCACCGATCGACCAGAGCCCGCGCACGGAACGGAGTTTCGAGCGCAGGCGTTTGTCGGCGATCGACGCGAGCGGCCATCCCGTCTCGGCGCTCCGCGGAGCGATCGCTGGAGGAGCCGCCAGCCAACGAAGCGTCGTCGGCTGTCCGAGGGCCTGAAGTCGCCGGTCGGCGAGGAACGGATAGTAGCTCAGGGTGTAGCGCGAGAGGAGGCGGCGATAGCTGGCGATCGCTTTTGCTCGCAGCTCCTGGCGACGCGGCGGCGCGGTCTCGCGTTCGGCCCAACGCTCGTAGCTGCGGCCGATCCAGTAGAGCGCTTTGCCGGCGAGGAGCGTGTTGTCGAAGGCGAGGAGCTTGCCGAACGCGGCGATCGCCTGGGCCTCTCGCTTGAGCCGATAGAGGCTGAAGGCGCGGAACCAGAGTACGTAACGCAAGCGCCGACGCTTCTTCGGAGAGTGCGCGAGGTACTCGTCGAACCCGCGCACGGCGGCGAGATCCTGATGCCGATCGTGGGGTAGCCAGCCGAGATAGTAGTAGGCGTCTTCGATGTGGCGCCCCCTCGGATAGTGGGCGATGTACGCGCGCCAGCGGGCCAACGCCTCAGGGTATTTCTCGAGCTTGGCGAAGGCCTTGGCGATCTTGAACTGCGCCAGCTCGCGCTGGGCCGGTGTGCCGCGGGTGCGCACGATCCGCCACAGCGGAAGGGCGCGATCGACGTGTCGCCGCATCTTGTCCTGATAGATCGTGGCCAAGAGCACCCGAGCGCTGATGCCGAGCTTCTTGTGGCCGATGAGAGGCCGCAGCTCGTTCTCGGCCTGCCGATAGGCCCAGGCCTTGATCAACCAGCGCGCACGCTCGAGACGCATCGGCGCGGTGAAGCGCGAACGCCAGCGGCCTCTCGTCTCGAGGTTCTTCGCCGCGGCGCTCGCGGGGTAGCGCAACAGAAGCTGATCGAGGACTTTGCGCTCGCGGCCGAGGGCCCAGATCCGGCTCCGCACCCAGGGCGCGAACGACCAGCTGGCGGAGGTGGCGGCCGCGAGCTTGCGGTAGACCTCGAGCGCCGAGCGCCGGCGGCCACTAGCCTCGAGAGCGCGACCGAGCATCACCCGCACCTCACGCCAGTAGAAGAAGCGCTTGTCGAGGCGCGCGAGGGCGATCAAACGGCGGATCGCCGCTTTCCGCTTGCTCAACCCGAGCTCGGTGCGAGCCCGATAGTAATCGACCATCTGTCCCACGATCGGTTGACGCACCCGCAGGCCCCGAAGCCTGCGCGCTGCATCGGCGTAGCGGCCTTCGTCGAGAGCGATCCGCGCGAGGAGAATCGCCGCGACCCGCCGTCTGGGAGCGGAGAGATTACCCCCACGCAGCAGGCCCTCGAGAGTCGTGCGCGCAGCGCTCGCCTCGCCGATCCGCAACAGACGCCGGGCGGGATCGAGGGGGCTAGCGTCAGCGGACGGCGGGTGGACGAGGATCGGGGCGACGAGCGACGCAAGGGAGATCAGGGCGACGAGCGACGCAAACGAGGTCGCACGGATCAGGGCTCGGGCGAGACGCTGCTGCAGTGGTTCTCGACGCAGGCTTTCGGAAACGGTTGAATGCAGCTCGCCACCGGACAGGGGTAGTCGCGCCACTTCTTCCAGTCGCTGCAATGGTATTCCCACTGCTGACGGTAGCGCTCGTGGGTCGTCTGGTTCAACGAGATGTCGTTGCGCGGGCAGAAGATGCAATAGCAGTCCTCCGGTTTCTCGACCGGCTTGTAATATATCACGTACGGCGCGCACTCGTTCCACTCGGGCGAACAGAAGCTCTCGGGATTCGGCGAGGGCTCGCAGACGTTGGACTGGCACTCCCGCGGCGTCGGCAGGATACACTTGGGAATCGGGCAGGGCTTGGTCTTCTGCCACTCGCCGCAGATCGCTTCGAAGTGCTTCTGGTAGAGCGCCAGCGTCTCTTTGTTGAGGTGCACCTCTCCCGAGTCGCACATCGGGCAGTAGCAATCGGCCTCGCTCTTGACGTCTTTGTAGTAGACCACGAACTGCGCGCAGTCACTGGTGGCGTTACAGCTGTTGCCCGCCGGCTCGACGACGTCGACCGGATCGGGGAGGCATCCGCCCTTGGCCCCGCCCAGCATCAAAGATGCGGCGATCCCCGCCGCGATGAACAAACCGTACCAACGTTGCATAATCGGCCTCCTTCGTGGTCCGTAGCGCGATGTGCAAACGACGCGCCAAGCGGTCGATGGCCCGCTCAGCCAGTGAAATCGCCGACCTCCGTCGACGAGCTGGGGTCTCCGATCCCCGGCCGCGCGCGTGAGGGGCACGGGATTGTCCGATTTTTCCCCACTCGGCGAGCCGCGACTCGGAGAGAACCTGCGTCCCCGCCCCTATCCAGATGGCGCAACTTGTGGTATCCAATAGATCATGCGAAAGGAGACGCCCGTGGCGTTCGACAATGTCGAGAAAGCGTTCTACGACCTGCGTAACGGCGGATTCACCGTGCTGATCGACAAGGAGCACGGCTCCTGCGAGGGCAACCTGATCGCCTGCGGTGATCGGATCAGCGCCGACGCGGTCAACTTCATGGTAAAGAATGCCCGTGGAATCATCTATTTGGCGCTGGCCCCCGAGCAGATCGAGCGCCTCGGCCTGCCGATGATGGTCGCCAACTCCGCCGAGGGCGCAGCGAACACCGTCTCGATCGAGGCGCGTGTCGGCGTCTCGACGGGGATCAGCGCCGCCGACCGCGCGCGAACGATCACCACCGCCTCGAACCCGGCCTGTGCGCCCGGCGATCTGGTACAGCCCGGGCACGTCTTCCCGCTGCGCGCTCGCCCAGGTGGTGTGCTGCAACGCGCCGGGCTGACCGAGGGCGCCGTCGATCTGGCACGCCTTTGCGGTGGCGCCTCGGCGGCGGCGATGTGCAAGATCCTCGCGACCCACGGGGACATCGCCAACGAAGCGGAGCTGCGCGAGTTCGGCGCGGCCCACGGGATCGCCGTCGTCACCACAGCCGAGCTGATCCAGTATCGCCTGCGCAACGAATCGTTCGTTCGCGAGGTGCGCGAGCGCCCGCTGGCCACGCGCTGGGGTGAGTTTCGGCTGCGCGTCTTCGAGAGCCACCTCGATGAGAGCACGCACTACGCGATCACCCTCGGCGACTGGGGCCCCAACGACAGCGTGCTGGTTCGCGTCCACTCCGAGTGCCTGACGGGCGACGTCTTCGGCTCGATCCGCTGCGATTGCGGGTTCCAGCTCGAGCGCGCCTTCGAGATGATCGCCGAGAGAGGCCGCGGGGCGGTGATCTACCTGCGCCAAGAGGGGCGCGGGATCGGGCTGGTGAACAAGATCCGCGCCTACGCGCTACAGGATCAAGGCAAGGACACGGTCGAGGCGAACATCGCCCTCGGACTCCCGCCCGACATGCGGGACTACGGCCTCGGCTGCCAGATCCTGTTCCAGCTGAACCTGCGCAAGATCGAGCTATTGACGAACAACCCGCGCAAAATCAAGGGGCTCGACGGCTATCGGATCGAGATCGTCGGCCGCGTACCGCTCGAGGTCGAGCCGAAGCTCGAGAACGTCGACTATCTGCGCACCAAAAAACAGAAGATGGGCCACCTGCTGCACAACGTGTGATGATGAAGCGCCCGCCGATTCGGCTGCGACAAGCGGCTCGCGGGCGGCGCGACGTGTGAGATGAGCGACAAAGTCGAGCTTGTGGATCGGTTGAAGCGCGGACGCTTCACCTCGGACGCTGAGAAGAAGCAGCTGCTCCAGGCGTTGGTGAACATCCCCGAGGTCGCCCTGGACG
>JAGQJP010000439.1 GCA_020430585.1 Myxococcales bacterium
GGTGTTCGGTCCGCGCTCGGCCAGCGGCGAGCCGGCGAGGGCGAAGAGCGCCAGGGCGCTGGCCGCGGAGAGCAGAGCGCGGCGGCGAAGTGGTTGGTCGTGCATCGGTTCCTCCCGCTACATCGTAGCCTCTGACATTTTTTTTACAAGCGGCTGACAGCCGACTGACCCGGGGCCGCCGCGCTGGGTGTATGCTCGAAGACGGGAATCAAGCGCGACGACCGCGCAGGGAGAGAGGCGATGAACGGAAGACGAGAGCAGGACAGCGGGCGGCGATGGGCGGGTTTGGCGTTTGCGGCGATCGTGGTCGCGTTGCTGTTTGGCGCACGAGACGCGCGGGCGGAGCAGATCAAGCTCAACGCGCTGCTCAGCCACCCATCGATTCAGGCGAACAAGAGCGGCACGATCTACCTCAAGGTTGGGCTGACCGGTTTCGAGATGTCCAACCCGAAGGAGCGGGCGCCCGTCAACCTCTCGGTGGTCCTCGATCGCTCGGGCTCGATGGCGGGCGACAAGCTCTACCACGCGCGGGAGGCGGCGAAGATGGTGGTCGACATGCTCAACGCCAACGACGTCTTCTCGCTGGTGGTGTACGACCACACGGTCCGTGTGCTGATCCCCTCGACGCGGGTCAACGACAAAGAGGGGATCAAGGCGCAGATCGACCGCATCCGTCCGGGCGGTTCGACGGCGCTCTTCGCGGGCGTCAGCAAGGGCATCGCCGAGGTGCGCAAGTTCCTCGCCCACAACCGCGTCAACCGCGTGATCCTGCTCTCCGATGGGCTCGCCAACGTCGGGCCGAGCTCCCCGAACGCCCTCGGGCGGCTCGGCGCCGCGGCGCGCAAGCTCGGCGTCGCCGTCACCACCGTCGGCCTCGGCCTGGACTACAACGAAGATCTGATGACGCAGCTCGCGCAGAACTCCGACGGCAACCACGGCTTCGCCCGCACCGCCACCGACCTGACGCGGATCTTCAAGGCCGAGCTGGGCGACGTGCTGACGGTCGTCGCCCAGGAGGTCTCGCTGACGATCACCTGCGCCCCCGGGATTCGCCCCGTGCGCGTGATCGACCGACAGGCGACGATCCGCGGCCAGAAGGTGAGCCTGACGCTGAACCAGCTCTACAGCAAGCAGGAGAAGTTCGTGCTGCTCGAAGTAGAGGTCCCCGCGGGGAAGGATGGCTCGCAGCTGAAGGTCGCCGACGTCGCCGTGCAATACGCCAACATGCGCACCAAGACCGCCGACAAACTCACCAGTACCGTCTCGGCGGGGTTCAGCGCGGACGCCAAGCAGGTCGACTCGATGATCAACCGCCAGGTGATGGTCGACGTCGTCGACGCGATCGCCAACGAGATGAGCAAGAAAGCGCTGATCCTCCGTGACCAGGGAAACATCGACAAGGCGCGGGTCCTGCTCTTGAAGAACGAGCGCTACCTGAACACGATGGGCAATCGCTACAATTCTCGCCGCCTGCTCGAGTCGGGCGTGAAGCAGCGCAAGTTCGCCGACCGGATTCGCGGCAAGCGCTGGAAGAAGACGCGCAAGGCGATGCGCAAGATGCACTACCTCAAGCAGAACCAGATGTCCTACTGACGTGCGCCGCCACCTCCGCCGACCCGCATCCCTCGAGAGCCCAGAACGCTCGATTCTCTGGGCGGATTCGCTGACTTCGAGTATGATGGGACCGATTCGAGCGGCGACTGAGCCGAGCGACGAAGTCGGAGCGTTGTCGGTGACGATCAAGCGCAAACTGGTGTTCGCCCTCTTGATGATCGTGCTGATCCCCGTCGGCTTGATCGGTTGGCTCGGCGTGCGCGTCGCGATCGAAGACCAGGAGTCGGTTCGGCGCAACCTGCTCAACCTGCTCAACAGCCGCCTCGAGGACATCCGCGGCCAGGTGACACGCACGATGGAGGCGATCGAGCTGGAGCTGCTCAAGGGGCTCGACGCCCACTACAGCACCATCGAGAAGCTGCAAACCTTCGAAACGAAGAACGATCTGGTGCGCCAAACGTTCCTCGTCGACGCGAGCGGCCGATTGATCTACCCCAACCCGAAGAAGCCCGCGACCCTCGCCGAGCGGCGCTTTTTGCTGCGCACGCGCTCGATCTGGCACCAGAAGGCGATCCTCGATTCCTCGGGCGGGGTGCGCGAGATGCCGAATCTGATGCCGAAAAAGCAGGTGCAGCTCCGGCAGAAGAATCCGTCGCCCTTTCGACGGCCCAACCCGCGGGGGCGGGGCGACAGCATCGTCGACCTGGCGGCGACGCGAGGCTTTGGTTGGATCGACTGGTACTGGGCCGAGGGGCTGCATCTGCTCTTTTGGAAGCGTCGCATCGGGGGCGGGATCGTCGGCGTCGAGGTCGACCGGATCGTGCTGATGTCGCGGATCGTCGGGGAGTTGCCCGACA
>JAGQJP010000440.1 GCA_020430585.1 Myxococcales bacterium
CGTCGCGGCCGAGTGCGAGGCCGCGGGCGGGCGCGGGCGCTTCGTCGCCTGCGACGTCGCCGATGCCGCCTCGGTCGACACCGCGATCGCGGCCATCGTCGCGCGCGACGCGCGGCTCGACGGCGTCGTGCACAACGCGACGAGCGGGCTCTCGCCCGTTCCCGTGCGCCTCGCCGACGTCGCACCCGCCGACGTGCGCGACCACGTCGCCGTCTCCGTGCGCGGCACGCGGCTGCTCGCGCGCGCCGCCTTCCCGCACCTGTGCGCGACGCGCGGCGCGCTGCTGCTCCTCACGTCCGAGGCCGGCTTCGAGGGCAAGGCGCGGCTCGCGCCGTACGCGGCGGTGAAGGCCATGCAGCGCGGCATGGCGCGCGCGCTCGCGCGCGAGTGGGGGCCGCGCGGCGTGCGCGTCAACTGCCTCGCGCCGCTCGCGCACAGCCCCGCGATGGAGGTCGCGTTCGAGAAGGATCCGTCGATGCGCGCGCGCGTCCTCGGGCGCAACCCGCTCGGCCGGCTCGGCGACGCGACCGACGACATCGGCGTCGCCGCGCGCTTCCTGCTCTCGGACGACGCGCGCTACGTCACCGGGCACACGCTGATGGTCGACGGAGGCAGCTGCCCAGTCACGTAATGACGAGCACTGCGTCCCAAGCCCGTCGGATCCGACGGTTCGCTGCCGCAGAGTAGAAGTCTACAACGCACCATATCCGGTGCCCACCTAGTTCACCTCATCCGAGCGCTCCAGATGCGAAAGAAACGCCTCGAACGAGCCCTTTGACGAAGCTCGCGCCTTAGCAATCTCATCGAAGCCGGCATTAAGCCTGAAGCGACGCTGCCGGCCGGAGCCCTTGTACTGCTCCTCGCGAAGCACCTTGGCGCGAAGCAAGCCAGGAAGCACGTCGTCGAAAAACTGCCTCTCATTCCTCCCGAGCTTGAGCTTTAAGACCGAGTCGTTTATCGCCGTCGCACGCTGAAAAAGCCGAATCGCCTTCTGCGCAAGCCGAATCTCCTCGGCTTCCTCAGCCGCGACCGGCTCCGCCACGTCGATCTCGCCATTGTCGGCAAGAACCGCGCCGCAGCGGGCAAGCATCTGACGAATACTCACCGGGTCGTAAAAGGTTCTCGAATCGTCTTCCTGCATTGACTCAAGAATCGTTAGCTGCGCAGGAATGCTCGAATGATCAAACTCGACCCCAGACAGGTCGGCCCGCGACTCGAGCTCGAGATGAAGCAGCTCGCAATCCACAAACGACATGCGAAGAGGTGATTCAGTCAGCACCTGAGTACGCTCAAACAGGCACCTGAGGAACTCGACTCCCTCCAATCGCACTGCCGAGAGGCTGTCTGCGCTGAAATACATGTCTGAAAGCCTGACAACTCCCCCATCTGCGATCCCCGCCACAATTTCGAGACACAGCTGGCCGCAGTTATCTCGAACATGGGACGTACGCCCCTCACGTGAAGCGAGATCACTGAGCGCGTCACAGACCGTCCGCGCTGCCTTGCCTCGCAGATTCGCTCTACTGGCAGCGACCCGAACACTGAACGAGGGAAGCCTCCCCACTCGCACCAAAGGCCGGAGCTCACGCAACGGCGGGTGCGAGCGCAGGACATCGCCTAGGCGTCGCCCCAGGTAGAAGAATCGAAAATCCTCGTGATCGAACTCAAGGTGGCCCCCCGAGGTACCGGACGGCTGGAATAGCGCGTGCTGTGAGATCCGCTCACGTGCTTGGCCGACGATCGCGCCTGACTTCCGAAGCTGCTCTCCGACCACCAACTCTGCTAGATACTCGAGCGTTGCTGGGCTCAGGCTTCCTGTTGAAGATATCCACATCTCTTCGGCCACGGCAGAAAGCAGAGCATGGTGCTCGTCGATTGTTAGTAGCGGCAATGCCGCCTCTCCCGACTTGTCAATCCACTTCTGGTTGGCCTCACGCGCAAGAAGCGCCGTAACGAACGACTCGAAATACTTCTTCTGCTCCGTTTCGGCGAGCCCCTGGATAAACGCGTCGCGACTTTCGGCGTCCCGGTACTCTTCGATGAGGCGCCGCGCAAGCACGGCGCGGGTCAGCAGAGGGTGATCTGCTTGGAGTCGATTCCTGAGCGTCTCATACAATCGCTCGCCGTCCGTTAACCCCGCCTTCTCGGCAAGTGAGAGAAAGTCAGAGCGATCCCACTTGTCGAGCGCGAGTTCAGCAAACTCGACGTCTCGGTTGTTGATACTTCGAAACAGCTTCGCCTGCGTCTCAAACTGCTTGTATTGAAAGTACGCAGTGCGCGCGGCGATCAACACCTGCCCTCCCGACTCGAGCGTCGAAACAA
>JAGQJP010000044.1 GCA_020430585.1 Myxococcales bacterium
AGGACTTCGACATCGGCACCGACGCCTCCCCGAGCCGACTACGACGCTTGTTCCGCAATAGCCGCGTGATCGGTCGGCGCTTCAAGATCGTCCATGTCTGGTTTCCCGGTGGAAAGGTGATCGAGGTCGCCACCTTTCGGGCGAGCAGCGTCGAGCAGGACGACGAGGACGAACCGGACGTGCTCGCCAGGGACAACACCTTCGGCACGCCCGCCGAAGACGCCTTCCGCCGCGACATCACGATCAACGGACTGTTCTACGACGTCGCCTCGAACAGCGTGATCGATTTCGTGAACGGGATGGCCGATCTCAAAGCCGGCGTCATTCGCTCGATCGGCGACCCGTTTCGCCGCTTTCGGGAGGATCCCGTTCGGATCATCCGCGCCATTCGCCACGCCGCGCGTTCCGACTTCCAGATCGAGGAAGAGACCTGGCGCGCCATCGAGGAGTTGCACGACGGCATCCGACTCTGCTCGCCCTCGCGGGTGATCGAGGAGTTTCTCCGCGATCTGCGTGGTGGAGCCGCGGCTCGCGCGTTCCCGATGTTATGCGAGGTCGGTGTGCTCGACGGCTTCTCGCCGACCTTCGCCGAGCTGGTGCGCGAGGGCAGCGGGGGGCCGGGTGAGAGCGTGAAAAAAGAGCTGCTCACGGTGCTCAACGTGATCGACGAGCGAATCGGTGCGGGCGAGGCGACGAGTGACGCGGTCATTTTGGCGTCGCTCTTCTTTCCCTTGGCCAAACACGTCGCGGGAACCGAGTCTGACGGAGCGCATCCGGCTCCTCACGGCTGGGAGCGCGTGATCAGCCAGCCGATCAAGGCTGTCGCACGGGAGTTCGGCATCACCCGGCGGATGACCGAGGGCTACGCCGAGCTGTTGGGCAACATCTGGCGCGTCTTTCTACCGAATGACCGCAGCTTTCGTCGTCTGGCCAATCGCCAGATGATCGGTGACTACTTGATCCTGCTCGAGATCCTCGAGCGGGCGGGCGAGCGCTTCGTGCTGAACTGGCGTGAGTGCCCGCTGGTCCCGGCACCGAGCCGTCGGAGTGGGCGCCGTCGACCGCGTTCGCGTCGTCGCGGTGCGCCCAAGGGGCCGCCGGCCGAGTGAGCGGCTCAGTCGTTACTCTTGACGGGGCGGAACGGGTTGACGAACTCGACCAGGCTCGTCGGGTTGCGGGTCTGGACCCAGGCGTTTCCGTGTCCGGAGAAGCGCGCCACCAACCCCTCACCGCCGAAGAAGAACGACTTCAAGCCGCCGACTTTGCTGATGCTGTAGGTCAGCGTCTCCTCGAAGGCGACGATGTGACCGGTGTCGACGATGTACTCGCCCTCGATCCGCACCTGGTGCAGCGCGCCATAGGCCGAGACGAACACCGTGCCCGGGCCAGTGGCCTTCAAGAGGAACATTCCCGTCCCGGAGAAGAATCCCTTCGCGCCACCCCATTTGGTGTCCAGCGTGGTCTCGGGCGTCGAGGCGACGTAGCAGCCGCCCTGCATGAAGAGCGACTGCCCCTCGGCGAGGTCCCACTGCTTCAGGTCCCCTGGCGTCGACGGTGCGAGCTGCACGCGGCCGTTGCCATTCTCGGCGGTGAACGTGTTCTGGAACAGCGACTCTCCACCGAGAACCGCACGTTTGAGCCCCTTGAGCAGGCCGCCCCGGGTGCTCGTGGTCATCTTCGTGTTCGCGCTCATCGCGACCATCGCGCCGGACTCGGCGACGACGGACTCGCCCTGGGCGAGGTCGACATCGATCATCGCGTAGTCCGGAGCGCCAAAAATATTGAATTTCATGGTTATCTCCTGCGTTCGTCGACGTCGACTCAGCGCGGTGGCAGCATCTTGCCGACCAGTTGACCAAAGGCCGACGCGTTGCGGGTCTGGATGTACAGGTCCCCGTGACCGTTGAATTCGCACACCAGGCCTTCACCGCCGAAAAAGAGCGAGAACATGTTGCCCGCTTTCCGAATCTTGTACGTCAGCGTGTTCTGAAAGGCGACGATGTGCCCGGTGTCGACCGTGAACTGGCCCTGCACGGGGATCTTGTGGACTCCACCGAAGCTGTTGATGATCAGCGGCCCGTGGCCCGAGGCTTTGATCCAGAAGGCCCGCTCGCCGCTGAAGAACGACTTGAAGCCGCCGAACTTGGTATCGATCTCGACGTCGGGTCCGCTCGCGAGGTACGACGTAGCTTGGATCACCCACTCCTCGCCGGGTTGAACGTCGAGCATCTGAATGTCGCCCGCCATTTTCGGCGCGAGGGTAACCTCAGCCAGGCCGTTTTCCGCGGTGAAGAGATTCATGAAGAAGCTCTCACCAGCGAGGAGTCGTTTGAGGCCTTTGAGGATTCCGCCCTTCTTGCCGGCCTTCGACGACGTCTCCATTTTCATGTTCGCCGACATCGAGACCATGGCGCCGCCTTCGGCGCGGATCTGATCGCCCGCGTCGAGGTGGCAGACCGCGAGAGCGTAGGACGGTCGGTGTTGAATATCGATTTTCATCGGGTTCCTCCCAATAGCGTCAGGGTAGATAGGGGAT
>JAGQJP010000441.1 GCA_020430585.1 Myxococcales bacterium
CTTGTAGAGCGGCTTCGTGCAGGCAAGAACCAAGAGGTGGGTCGTGCCGCCGACGTCGAAGACCGAGTGCAGAAGCGGTCCCTCACTCCAGATGCCGCGCTCGATCTGAGCCGCCCCGAGCTGGATACGAGTCGGCACCGCGCGGCCGTGCAGCGCGAGGAGCTCGGGGGCGTGTTCTCGTACGATGAAGAGCGCCGCGCCATCGTACTCGAACTGGGGACCGCAGAGGAAGCCCGTCACCTGCTCGGGAAAGTCCGTCGAGCCCGCGGCTTCAAGCTTCTCGGCGGTGAAGCGAACCAGCTCGGAAAGGGCGCCGACCATCCAGCGCGTGCGCTCGTTGAGCTCGTCGCGCGTCACCTTCTCGACG
Source organism: Myxococcales bacterium (assembly GCA_020430585.1). GTDB lineage: Bacteria > Myxococcota_A > UBA9042 > JAGQJP01 > JAGQJP01 > JAGQJP01. The sequence goes on from JAGQJP010000441.1 coordinate 368, forward strand.
ATCGAGACATAGTCCGAGAGGCCGCTGATGTCGCTCGTCGCCCGCTCGTAGTCGATCTGTAGCTTCTCTTTGGCGCGGCTTTCGTCGCGCAGCTGCTCGATCGTCCGCAGGAACCCGCGGAGAAATTCCTCCATCAGGCCGAGACAGGGTGTCGGGACGCGCAGCCACCAGACGAAACGATCGACCCGCTCGAGGGCGTAGAGCGTGTCATAGGTGATCACCAATCCGCAGATCCGCGGTAAGAGCAGGCGGTAGGTCAACCGAAAGCGTTCGAAGTCGTCGACGAGCAGAGCGAAGGGGCGCAGTCGCAGATCTCTGTAGCTCAGCGTCGCGCGGTGCTCGAAGAGCCCGGGCGCCTCGGGTAGCGTCGTGAGCAGCGGAAAATCATCTGCCACAACCCGTCACCCCAATAGCAGTACGACGTAGGTCTCGTTGTGAAAATAGGTCCGTGAGTAGCTGCCGTCCGCCCGTCGATGGGGACAGTATTCGCCATATACGGGCACGCCCGCCAGCGGCACCCGCGCTCCGAGCTGCTCGTAGAGCCGTTCGGTCTCTTCGGTGGTCTTTGCTCCGAGGATCCACTTGCGCGCCGTACAGCTGAACACCAGCGCCGCCGATGGCGCGAAGGGCACACCCTTGAGCCCGTCGAGGGCGAGATCGACGCCGCCGAGGATGTCGTCGAAGGTCGCCTTGGAGACACGAACGATCGCACCCTCGTGCACGCTTCCGCACATCAACGCTTCGCCGCTGATCGGATCGCCACGCACCGTCGCCCGCAGGAAGAACTGCTCGGTCTCGTCGTAGACCGCGAGGGGGAACATCCCCAGCTCGGCGTCGGTCGGTAGACGCCCGAGCTGCTGCTCGAAGAAGTCCATCGCCCGCAATCCACCGATCGTTCGAACGACGGGGCCCTCGGCGGAATCGACGTGCGCCGCGTCGCCGATCGGGACCCACCCCGAGGCGAGGTTCATCGAAAACGAGAACTCACCCGAGAGGCCGAGGATCCCGACGGCGTTGCGTTTCGCCTGGCGATTGGCGATCACGAAGCCGCGCTGGAGCTTGCGATCGTCGCCCGTCGTGCCGCCGATGAAGGGTGAGGCGATCACCGAGCGCACGCCCTCGATCACCTGCACGCCGTCGCCGACCATTCCGTCGGAGAAGACGAGGGCGATCGTCGGCTCGCCGCCGTGGTCCTCGACGATCCGCCTGGCACAGCGCGCGGCGGCGCCGTAGGAGTCGCTCTGCACGCCCTCCTCCAGCGCCATGCTCATGCGCAGTTGCCCCGAGGAGTTGATCGCCATCGCCGACACGCCGTGGTTGCCGATCTCATTGGCTTCGTAGTAGCCGTCACCCGTCCCGCCGAAGACGACGACCGATTCGTTCTCGAGGGCGTCGAGCAAGCCGCTCACGAGATCGCCAAAATCGGCGTAGTGGATCGAGGGGAAGAGGGTCACGAGCTCGGGAGCGAGAGCGCGAAACGTCGAACCGATGGCGTAGCCCGCCTCGTAGGGATCGACCTCGGTCGTGAACGTGGATTGGCAGGTCAGTGACGGCATGGACGCCCCCTGGCGAACCGACGCGGACTGGGCGCCGCGCCGCAGATGATCCTGGTCGAACCGCTCGTTACACCTGTAGGCGTAGTATACATGCGACCAAACGCGGTGGTCAAGTGGCGCGGTGGCCAGACCACGGACCACCCGCTGACGCAGCGCCCGGGAGCACGGGTCGATCGGCACCGCGGTATTCCCTACGAGAGTTTGAAGGGGATCTGCCCCTCCTCCCAAAGCCGCTGCATCAGGGCCAACGCGTCGGGCACGAAGGGCTCGGTCGAAGCGAACTCGAGCAGGTCCTCTTCGTCGACGAAGGCTCCCCAGGCGACCTCGCTCGCCTGGTGGCGCATCGGACCATCGGTTTGGGCGAGAAATGTGGCGACGAAGCTGCGGTTTTGTGGCCCGTCGACCCGCGCGACGAAGAGCGGTCGTAGCGCGACGTCGACGACACCGAGCTCCTCGGCGAGCTCTCGGCGGGCGTTCTCCTCGTAGCTCTCGCCTGCTCGAACCATCCCACCCGCAAAGAGGTCGTACATCCCGGGGAAGACGTCCTTGTCGTCGGTTCGGCGGTGCAGATAGTACGCGCCGCTCCGATTGCGGCAGAGAATCGCCGTCCCGCGGTGGAGGGCGTTGTCGCGACGGACCTGTGAACGCGGCGCCGAGCCGATCACCCGGTTCGACTCGTCGACGATCACCACCTGCTCCTCGCCGGAAGCTTCCTCGGGCTGCCACTCCTCTGGCGCCTCTTCGTATCCAGCGAACTCGAAAGCGGGCGCGACGGTGCAACCGACCAACGACCAGGCCCCCGTCGTCCGGGCACGCTGCCACTCACCCGGTCGCACGACCGCCTGTGGCGCGCCGCGCTCGTCGAGGGGATCGCCGAGCCAGAGCGATGTTGGCTCTCCATCGCGCACGACCCAGAGATCGACGGCCGCCCCTCCGTAGTAGTGCCAGATCTCGGTCGCGTCGACGCGGTGCCAGCGGGTGAAGCGCTCGCCAGCCAGGAGAAAATAGATCGATGTGCCGTGACCCCGAGGAAAATCAGGCGATTGGTCTCGCCAAGTCTCTCGATAGTAGCCACCTTCGGGGTGCGGTTGCAACTGAAGGCGCTCGATCAGCGCTTCGACGGTATGGTGGTGCTCTGTCGGCATCGACTTCCCTCCGCTACAGGTTGACCCAATTTGCCAAAAACGACGCGGACTTTCAGGTCATTTTCAAAAAACGCTTGCTTTCTTCGGCGCGAACCGTAAATTGCAACATTGTCCGACGGGTGCTACCCCGTGGTGTAATTGGCAACACAGCAGGTTTTGGTCCTGCCTTTCAAGGTTCGAGTCCTTGCGGGGTAGCTTTTTCTCTCTCCCGACCCGACCCGACGCGACAATGCGACGCCGCTTCTTCTCGCTGTCGCCACTTTTCATCGAAAATAGAGATACTTCACCAGGTGATAGTCCATCACGTTCGGCTCGTAGCCGCCGATAAAGGACTTGATCAGGTAGACCCGCGTGTAGTGGAACAGCGGCATCTGCGGCATATCGCGGATCAGCGTCCGCTCGGCCTTGGCCAATAGCTCGTTGCGCCGTTTTCTCTCGGCCGCGCTCTTGATCTGCGCCAGTGTCGTGTCGAACTCGAGGTTCTTGTACCCCGGGTCGTTGTTCTCGCTCTGGCTCTGGAGCGGCGAAAGAAACGCCAATGGATCCGGGTAATCGGCACACCAGCCCGTGCGGGCGAGGGTGAAGTCCTTCTTGTGGAGCTTGGCGATCAAGCTCTTCCACTCCATCTTCTGCAGATCGATCTCGACGCCGACGTGCCTCTTGAGCTGGCCTTGCACGAAGCTCGCCACCGTCTGGTGCAGCTCGGCGGCGTTGAACAGTAGCGTCACCTTCGGAAAGTTGGCGGCGCTGTACCCCGCCTCGGCGAGCAGCTTGCGGGCCGCGCTCGGATTGAAGTAGGGCCCCTTCGGCGAGCGGTAGTGGTGGGTCTTCTCGAACATCAGCGGGATGAAATTGGTCGCCGGGACCTGCCCTGTCTGGAGCATGTTCGTCACGAGCTCGTCCTTGTTCACCGCCAGATTGAAGGCGCGGCGTACGCGGACGTCGTCGAAGGGCTTCTTTTTGGTGTTGAACTTGATGTAGTACGTGCAGAGCACCGGATCGATGTGAAAATCCTTGCGATTCTGGCGCTTGTACTGCGGGATCAGCTCCGTCGGCACGAGATCGCTGAGGTAGTGGATCTGCCCCAGATTGTACATCTTCACCGCCTCGGTCTCGCGCTCGACGTGGACGAGCTCCCAGCGCTCGATCCGCACCGACTTCGCGTCCCAATACCTGGGGTTCTTGAGCAGGGTGATCCGGTCGCGCTCTTTGAAGGAGGTGATCGTGTAGGGGCCGTTGACGACGATGTGCTCGGGGCGTGTCCAGCGGCTACCGTAGCGCTCGACGGCCTTCTTCGGAACCGGGGCGTAGGCGATGTAGGCCACCAGATAGGGAAAGAACGGTGCCGGATGGCTCAGGCGCACCTCGAGCGTGTAGTCGTCGAGAACCTTGACGCCGACCGTGGACCAATCCTTCTGTTTGCCGAGCTTGTAGGCCTTCGCGCCGTCGACGAACTGCCAGATCAGCTCGACGTTCTCCGAGACGAAATCGGGTGTGAGCGAGCGCTTCCAGCTGTACTCGAAGTCGCGGGCCGTCACGGGATCTCCGTTGGACCAGCGCGCGTTGTGTCGCAGATGGAAGGTGTAGGTTCGTCCGTCGTGGGAGAGCTCGAAGTGGGTCGCCACTCCGGGCTGCGGCTCGCCCGCCCCCTGATTGTGATTGAGCAGCCCCTCAAAGAGGTTCTGCGCGAGGTAGTTCCCCGGGGTCTCGGTGACGCGGTTGGGGTCGATGAAACGCGGGAAGTTGCTCCCCCAGCGAAAGACGCGGTCCGCGGGTGGCCGCTCGCCGTGCGTCCCGGAGCGCGGGCGCTTCGACGAGCCGTCGCGCCCAACGACCTTGGACGGTGTCGTCGACCCGCCGCTCGTGCGCTTCTTGCACGCAAGAGCGGTCAGCGAAAGTGTGAGCGCGATCGATATCGCGAAGGCGAAGCGAATTGCGGACATCCTCGTTGTTCCTCGTCGCCACCTCGGCGCGACACGCCATCCCACCGCGCGGCGGGATTCGGTGGCGCCGCGCCCCTGCGACGAACAGCGAGGCCTACCATAGCAACAATCGTCTTCCGTTTGAACCGCTTTTCCCGTATCGTCAGCAGATGAACGAGTACGACGGGCGCTACGACGCCCAGCGCGCAGACGGGCTATCGATTCTCTATCTCGACGAACATCTCGTCGCCGTCAACAAGCCCTCGGGCCTCTTGGTTCATCGCGGCTATGCCCGCGATGCGGTCGTGCTCCTCGACCAGGTCAGCGATTTCCTCGGCCAGAAGAGCTACTCACTGCATCGACTCGACCGCGGGATGATTTTTTTTTTCAAGCAGAAGA
>JAGQJP010000442.1 GCA_020430585.1 Myxococcales bacterium
CTTGCAGGGATCGTTCTCGTCGACGCAGGGGTTGGTCGAGCCCACGCAGAGCCCGTTCGCGTCGCACTCGTCGAGGAGGGTGCAGCCATCGCCGTCGTCACAGCTGCTGCCCTTGGGCTTGTTGGTTTTCACGCAGGCCCCGTTGACGCAATCGGCGATCTCGCAGGCGCCGAGGACGCCGACCCGATCGCCGCAATCCAGGGCCGAGCTGCAGGAGAGCTCGCTCGAGAGGTCCCGCGAGTCGTTGCCGTCGGTCGCGTCGGACTCGCTCGCGCGGCGGACACAGTAGCCCTGGTTGCACTCGGCGTAGCTCGGACACTGGTCGTTCGTGGTGCACGAGGTGGTCCAGCAGTATCCTTCGCTGCACACCCCCGCGCCGCAGTCTCCCGAGCTCTGGCAGCTCTGCAGCGCCGAACAGAGGCCCTCGAGACAGAGGCCACCGACGCACTCTCCGTCGCTTTGGCAGAGCGCGCCGACCTTCCTTTTCGCCGATCCACAGCTGACGACGAGCAGCAGAGTAGCTATCAACACAATCGCGCGGCACTCGCGTATCATCGCGTCCTCCTGGCTTCGAGCGGTTCCGATCCGATAGTTGTACGCTAGCCGACGTGCTCGGCGATGTAAAGTGGCGGCGTGCAGGGTCGAACCCGTCGAGCGCGCGCTTGTGCTCGATTGCGCGAGGTCAGTGTTTGAGACCGAGCTTTTCGTGCAGTCTTTGCCGTTTGCGCATCCCCTTCGTCACCGACTTCCACTGGCGATGCTTCTCGCGATTGGCGGCGTCGCGGCTGCGCTCGTCCCCGTCCGCCGACTCGGCGACGAGGCGCAGGTAGCTCTGCACCCGCTCCCTCGGGAGGACGCCCCGCCGCACGGCCTCGTCGACGGCGCAGTCCGGCTCGCCCCGATGGCGGCAGTTCCGAAAGCGACAGCCCGCGATCAACGCGACGACGTCGGGAAACGTCAGCTCCAGCGCGTCGCCAGCGTCGTAGAGGCCAAATTCGCGCATCCCTGGTGTGTCGATCACGATCAAGCCGCTGGGGCACACGAAGAGCTCACGGTGCGTCGTCGTGTGTCGACCCTTGTCGTCGCCCTCTCGGACGGCGTGGGTTCGCAGCGCCGCTTCTTTGAGCAGACGATTGACGAGCGTGGACTTGCCCACACCGGACGAGCCGACGAAGGCGACGGTGCTGCCCGCATCGAGCCAGGCCTCGAGCTCGACGGGCCCCGCCTCGGAGAGCGCCGACGTGGCGACGAGTGGGACGCCGGGCGCGGCGCTCCGCAGCTCGGCGATGAGCGGAGCGACGCCCTCGGTGCGATCGCACTTGTTGAGCACGATCAGTGGCTCGGCGCCGCTGGCCCAGGCGGCGGTTACGTAGCGTTCGATTCGCCGCGGGTTGAGCTCGTTGCCGACAGCGGTGACGATCAGCACGCGGTCGACGTTGGCGGCGATCACTTGCGGCTCTCCCGTCCGCCCCGCGGAGCGGCGTACGAAGAGGGAGTGGCGCGGGGCGATCGCCTCGACCTGCGCGTCGTCGATCTCGTCCGCCTCTCCCCTCGACGAGGCGCCGCCATCGAGGGCTGTCTGTCGTCGGCAGATCACCCAATCCCCGACGGCGGGCGCGTCCAGGGGCGAGGCGATGCGGTGGCGCAGGCGGCCACTGACCGTGGCGCTGAAGATCCCGTTGGCGCCGGCGATCGAAAGGCGCTCTCGCTGGTTGCGGATCACCCGCCCCGCAACGCACGGCATCGCGCGATCGGTGGCGACGTCCGTCGCGTACGTCAACGTTTCCAGAATCTGGTCGAGCTCGGCACGCTGTTCGGCGGTGAGCCCATAGCGGTTCAGTTCGCTCATGGCGATCTCTCCCGGTGATCGGCGGGCCGACGTCATGCGTGCGCCGTCGATCGGATCGATGGTTGTCTTGGATTGGGGTCGAGTCGAAACGGGTGGCCGGTCGGCGCAGGCGATCGCCCAACGCATGGCTTTGTGCGGGTGGTTTCCCGCGACTCTGGCGCCACGCTATGGGCGACGATCTCGCCCAGATGACGTCCGGGGACGCCGTCAGCGTGTCGGCGAGCGTTCGATCAGCGCGCGATCCCGCCGTTCTCGTTCACAAGCTCGACGTCGACTCGGTAGAATCGAATTTGATGTTTCATCGCGGCCCTCCTCTGGAGATCGTGAAGGCGCACACTCTCCCCCAAAATGCCATCGATTGTCAACACCGAACGCCCGACCGACGCGGGATCGATTGACGGCGGCCTCCTGGTTCTCTATTGTCGTCTCATGAGACGAACGATCCCTGCACTCGTGATTGTGTCGTTGCTCGCTCTCTTCCTCGTCGCCTGTGGCTCGGGAAGCTCGACGGGCCAGGGTGATCAACAGCAGAGCGGTGATCTCTACGCCGACTCGATCGACTCCTCGGCCGACGGGGGCGTCACGGCTTCCGACCTTCAGAGCGACGACGCCGCACTCGACACGAGCATCGTCGCAGACCTCTGGGCGGCCGATCTCGCCGATGACGGGGGCGGCACCTCCGATTCGCAAGATGACGCGCTCGGCACCGACACGACGCCCGACGGGGTGTCGGATCACCTTTCGCTGTCGAATCTGACCGCGGGCGTGACGACGCTCGCCAGCGACGAGTTCGATGGGCGCGAGCCGGGCACGGAAGGCTGGAAGAAGGCGCGCGCCTATCTCCTCGAACAGCTCGCCGCCTGCGGGCTGCAACCCGCTGGGACCGACGGCTACCAGCAGCCCGTGACCACGGGGATCGGCGTCAACCTTCTGGCGCGCGTCGACGGACGCGATGACGCGCTGCGCAATCGCGTCGTGCTTCTCAGCGCCCACTACGACCACATCGGCCACTGCGGTGGCTTCATCTGCAACGGCGCGCTGGACAACGCGGCGGCGGTGACGTCGGTGGTCGCCATCGGCTGTGCCCTCGTCTCCAATCCGCCGGCCCGCTCGGTGCTGATCGCCCTCTGGGACACCGAAGAGCCGCCGACCTTCCTCACCGAGCAGATGGGCTCGGAGTTCTTCGCGGCGAATCCGACGCTTCCGCTGTCGGCGATCGACGTCGCGATCGTCCTCGATCTCTACGGCGGCAACTTCTGGGGCGACTACAAGGGGCACCTCCTCTTCGGCGCCGAGCTCAGTCCCGAGCTACGCGCCGCGCTCGACGCGACCGCCGTCCCCGCGGGGCTCGAGCCGCTGCGTCTCGGGCTGCACGTGATCGAAGAGTGGTACTACGGACACGAGGCCTGGTCGGACTATGACGCCTTTCGCAATCGAAACATCCCGTTTCTGTTCATCAGTGACGGGATCAACAAGGTGTACCACACGTCGGAAGACGACGTCTCGCACCTCGACCTGCCGAAGCTCGCGATCGAGGCGCAGTATCTTCACGATATCGTCCTCACGCTGGCCAATGCCCAGAAGACACCGACCTTCGTCGCCAACGGTGCCGACTATCTCCGCGATGCGGTGGAGATTCTGGCGCTCTACGACGCCGTGCTGGCCCCGGTCAGCGGGCTCGTCGACACGCTGGTCCTCTCCGATACCTCGGCGGCGTTGCTTCAGAGCGACTATCTCGCCGTCCAGCAGACGAAGGCCGACCTCGATGGCGGCGCCGTCGCGACAAAGAAGATGATTACGAGCTTGCGCACCGCCGTTCAGCGAATTCTCTGCCTGGCGGGCAGCCTCTATCCGGAGAGCGCCTGCAACATTTGACTCGCCGCGTCGCGTCGCGCGTCGGCACCTACCCACAGGCCACAGGATGAAACGATTACCGAAGAACTGGCCGACGACGGCCAACGAAGTTTGGAGCGTGCCCACAGAGGACGGATGGACGCTGGGGCTGCACGTCTATGGCGATCCGCGATCGGGGCGCCCGCCCGTCGCGCTGTTCCACGGCGCCCTCTCGAATAGTCGCCAGTTCGACATCGGCGGATTCGGTCTGGCGAATTTTCTCGTGCGCCACGGCTTCGTCGCCTTTGCCGCCGATTTTCGCGGGCGGGGCTATAGCCTCGAGCCGCCGGGCTCCGCTGGCTGGGACGTCGATGATCTGATCAACCGCGACGTGCCAGCGGTTCTTCGTGCGATCAGCCGCGCCACAGGCTACGAGCGCGTGGACGCCGTTGGGCACAGCCTCGGTGGGATGTCGCTTTTGGGGTACATGGGCGTGAACGGTGAGAACCTCGGCAAGCTGGTTTCCCTCGGCGGGACGGTGACCCTCGACATCGCTCCGGGCTTCCGCCACGTCGTGGGGGCGATGAGCCACTTCTCGGTGATTCCGATCGCCGGGCTGGGGGAGCGCGTCGGCTTCATCTCGAAGCTGATCCCGCTCGCCTTCTGGCGCTGGTGCTGCAACCCGAAGAACGTGCCGCCCACGGAGTTTCGCCAGTTCTTGGCTTGCGGCTCGGGCAACATCTCGGTGCGCAAGGTTCGTCACCTGCAGCGCATCGCCGAGGCGGGGCGCCTGGTGAGCGCCGACGGGAGTGTCGACTACTCGGCGCGGCTCGGCGAGGCGGAAAACCCGGTTCGCATCTTCGGAGCCATAGCCGATACGATGGTCAGCCGCCGCCAGATTCGCCACACCCACTCGCTCCTCGCCTCGTCAGACGCGGAAATCGTCTGGTGTGGCCGCGAGCGCGGTTTCGCCGAGGACTACGGCCACCTCGACCTGGTGATGGCGAAGACGATCGAACGCGAGGTCTTCGCCGAAATCCTCCACTTTCTTCGCGCCTGATCTCGTCGCGCCTGGCCGAATTCGCCCCCCCGTCGCCGTCATCGTCGATCGCGATTGACAGAGGAGGCCCATGTTGGTACTGCTTAATCGTATTTCGACGATAAACGATTATCCGCGCCGGGCGACCTGCGCGACGCGGACTGGGAGGCGAGACGTTGGGATCGACAACCTGGGAGTCGGTGTGCGAGCCGGATGAGTGCTGCCCTCCGTCCACCGAGCTCGAGGCGCTTCCCGTCGACGAGGCGCAGCAGAACGAGGCGCTCGCGGCGCTGGCCAAGGCGCTTGGGCATCCCGCGCGGGTGGCGATCATGCGACTCCTGCTGCGGCGCACGAGCTGTGTCTGTGGCGAGATCGTCGACGAGCTCCCCCTCGCGCAGTCCACCGTCTCGCAGCACCTCAAGC
>JAGQJP010000443.1 GCA_020430585.1 Myxococcales bacterium
CGATCCGCTACCAGCGCTACCCGGTCGGCAGCAAGATCCTCGTCGCCTGGAACAATTCGCCGTATACCGCCGTCGTCCAGCGCGTCGATGGCGACTTCCACTGGATCCACTACCCCGGGTGGGCGGCGTATTGGGACGAGTGGATCCTCTCGCCGCGGATCGTGCCGACCGAGGTGCCGACGGCGACGAGCGTCGTCCCGATCGGGACCCGGGTCTGGGTCTTCTGGGGTAAGAAGTGGTGGCGCGCCGAGCTCAAGAAGCGACAAGGTGAGCGCTTCTTCATCCACTACGTGCGCTTCGACAACTCCTGGGACGAGTGGGTCACGCCAGCGCGGATCCGCGTGCCCAAAGCGCCGAACGCTCCGAGGGCCAACCATCGGTAGCGATCTCGCGAGGGTCGGGCAGCGCCGCGCGGGAGCTCGCGAGGGTAGGGCTGCGCCGCCTCCTGGATCGGACGAGGGCAGGCTGAGCCGCCCGCCGTCAGCCGAGCGACTTCACATCCCGATCGGGCGGTCCGAGATCCCGTCGTGCTCACTGACGAACTCATCGCCACCCTCGATGCAGGCGAACGCACCGCCCTCGATCCGCACGGGGCCCGAGGTGCTCAGCAACACTGCGGTGTAGCAGGACGCTTCGCAACGCGTACCGATGAGCTCTTCGATGCGTACCGCGAGCAGGCGGTTCGCGGTGATGCGCGAAGCGAGAATGCGGTACTGCATACAGCTCGGCGTCGTGTCGACGGTCAGTGCGACCTGGCCGTTGAGTCGCGTGCGCACGCTGAGCCCGCACTGCTCGAACGTCAGCTTCCAGCGCACGCTATGCTCGTCACTGCGTCGCCGTGCTCGCGACCCGGATGGTGCTTCGGGGGTCGACTCGACGAGACGGAGCCGTCCCCCGACGGGACAGAGCACCTCGAAACGTCGCGGGTCGCTCGAGACGAGATCGAGCGTCGGGTTCATCAGGCGCTCGAAGTCCGCCGCGTCGAGGGTTCGCAGCACGAAGTGCGAGAGCTCGTTGGCGATCGCCGTCATCTGCTCACGGCTTCCGTTCGGCAGCGCTTTCCACCAACGATTGTTCGGCACGTCCGCCTCGTCGGACTTGCGCCGCAGCGCCGGATCATGGGTCATCCGGTAAAACGCCGGGTCGAAGGGCTCGTAGCTGTCGATTCGCTCGCTGCACGAGGCGATGAGCAGCGCGGCGACGAGCGAAAAGAGGCGCTTCGAGTGGGTGCGGAGGGTGGCGTCGGATCGCGCGATGTCACGCAAGGAACTCATCGCAGACGATACAAGCAAGCGCCATGCCACGTCTGAGCTCGTTCGGAGGAGCGGCCTCCAGGGCTTTCGAGGTCCCCTCGGATCACGATGCTCGCGACGCGCACGCGGACGAACTGACGGCCCGTCGCGAGGGTTGACGACCGGTCGTGAGCTCTTGTCAACTTCTTGAAAATATGCCGATTATGCGAGGTGCGCTAGCCATCCAGCGCGTGGAGCAGGTCCCGTTTCAGGTCGGAGAGGTGTTCCAAGCCGACGGAGATCCGGATCAGACCAGCGGTGACGCCGAGGGCTTCGAGCTCAGCGGGCGGGACGTCTGCGTGCGTCATCGACATCGGATGCTCGACGAGGCTCTCGGTGCCGCCGAGGGAGACGGCGAGGCGGAATACCTCGAAACGGTCGATGGTCCGAAACGCCTCGGACTCGCCACCGTCGAGCTCGAACGAGACCAAAGAGCCCGGTCCCGTGCATTGGCGCTCGAAGATCTCGCGCTGCGTGGTCCCCTCTTGCAACAAACCCGGGTAGTTCACGCGCTTGACGCGCGGATGCTCGGCCAACAGGCGCGCCAGGACGCGGGCGTTCTTCGCCTGTCGTCGCATCCGCACCGAGAGCGTCTCGAGCGAGCGCAGCAACAGCCAGCCGTTGAACGGCGTCGTCATCGTCCCGAGGATCGTACGGAACTCGAGAACGGGCGCCATCAGCTCGCGCGGTCCGGTTACGAGCCCGGCGACCAAGTCGCTGTGGCCGCCGATGAACTTCGTCGCCGAGTAGATCACCAGATCCGCCCCGAGCGGCGCCGGCCGTTGGAACACTGGGCCGAGAAAGGTGTTGTCCACCGCGACGACCACGCGCTGGTCACGCTGGCTGGCGAGCTCGTCGGCGATCGCTCGCAGCGCCGCGATGTCGGTGTGGACGAGGCTCGGGTTCGCCGGCGTTTCGGTGAAGAGCAGGCGCACGCGTCGACCGTCGGGCTTGTCCAGCTCGGTGCGCATCAGCGCCACGGCGTCGCTACCCGCGCGGACGAAGGTCGTCTGGACGCCGAAGAGCGGCAAGATACGCTCGAACAGGTAGTGTGTGCCTCCGTAGACCGGAGCTGTCGAGAGGATCCGGTCCCCCGGTCGCAAGAGGCCGAGCATCACCGTCGAGATCGCCGCCATCCCCGAGGCGAACGTCGCGCCGAGCTCGGCCTGATCCCAGGCGGCCATCCGCTCTTCGAAGATCTGCAGGTTCGGATTGTTCAGGCGAGAGTAGATCAACCCCTGTTGCTCTCCAACGTCCGCCCGGCGCAGGCCGTAGGCCAACTCGAAGAAGCGCTTGCCCGCCTGCGCCGACTCGAACTGGAAGGTGCTCGTGAGGAAAACCGGCGGCTTGAGCGAGCCTTCGGAGAGGTGCGCTTCGTAGCCGTACCCGAGGGCGAGGGTCTCCGGGTTGAACTCCTTGTTGCCCACCGAGTGTCTACGCTTCATCGTTGGCCCCCTGTTCTGTCGATTGGCATTGGACCGCGCTCGCCGCGAGCGGCGGGTCGGGCTCTACAACCAGCCTATTCGATGGAAAGGGAAGGCGCATTGACCGACGTCAACCTCGCGGGACGATCCGCTTGCTGTGGCGCGCCTGGTCTGGTAGGTTGTGGCGATACTCAGCGAGTCGGACGATGTCGTCGGCGGCCGAGGTGACGGCGACGCTGCGCGTCATCTACGACCGCGTCGATCGATCTACGAGGTGCCAGGCATGGAACCGATGCTCAGGGTCGTCAAATGGTCGGGCGTCTGCGTAGCGCTCGTCCTCCTTGTCGGCTGCCAGAAACCGAAGCCGAACCCCGAGGCGCCCATCGAGCCCCCCTGTCCCGACGGTGCGAGCGAGCTCTGCGCCTCGAAGGTGGTGCGGCGCGAGCGGATCGAGCAGCTGGTCGAGCGCGGCAAGAAGGCGACCGATCAGCTTCTGGTGACCCTCAAACGCCAGCTCGTCGCGGCGATCAAGTCTCGTGGGACGATCGGGGCGATCGAGTTCTGCTCGACGAACGCGCTGACGCTGACGCGCACCGTCCAGACCGCCTGGAGCGAGCCGATCGCCCTCAAGCGTACGTCGCTTCGGGTTCGTAACCCGAAGAACGCTCCGGACGCGTTCGAGCGAACGGTGCTGCGCTGGTTCATCGAGCAAAAGAAGGCGCGCGGAAAGCTACCATCGCACTATCTGCAGCTGGTAACGGGGGCGAAGGCGCCTCGCGTGCGATACTACCGACCGCTCGTGGTCCAAGCGATCTGCCTCTCCTGCCACGGACCGCGCTCGAGCATGCCCGACGCGCTGCGCAAGCGGATCGCCGCGCTCTACCCGGCCGACCGCGCCTTCGATTACAAGCTGAACGATTTCCGCGGTTTGGTCCGCGTAGAGCTCTCGCTGGGCGAGGCCGAGCGACGCTGACCTGTCGTCTTCGACGGGCGGTGTGCGAAAGGAGCGACGGGATGGTTGGTCTGAGAAACGAGCTGGCTCTGGGAGCCGAAGCGGCGGCGTTCGCTGCCTTCGATGCGGGTGCCAAAGCGTTCTTCGGCTACCCCGGGACGCCGTCGACCGAGGCGTTCGAGCGAGCCGAGATCCTGGTGCGCGAAGCCGCTGACGGTCGCGTGGCGCACTGGGCCGCGAACGAGAAGGTGGCCTACGAGCTCGCCCTCGGCGCGAGCTACACCGGACACCGCGTGCTCGTGACGATGAAGCACGTCGGCCTGAACGTGGCGATGGACGCCTTCGTCAACTCGGCGATGACGGGCGTCCAGGGCGGCCTGGTGCTGCTCGTCGCCGACGACCCCGGGATGCACTCGAGCCAGAACGAACAAGACAGTCGCTACCTCGCCGACTTTGCCAACGTCCCCTGCCTCGAGCCCTCCACCGTCCAGGAGTGCTACGACTTCGGACGGGAAGCGTTTGCGCTCTCCGAGCGGCTGAAGTTGCCCGTGATGTTGCGACTGGTGACCCGGCTCGCCCACTGTCGTGGGCCGATCGCTCGGGGCGTGACGATCGAGCCGTCGAGCGTCGGCCTGCCGCAGGGAGCAGACGCTTCGGGTTGGATCCTCGTGCCGGCGAGCGCGCGAAAGCAGTACGTGAAG
>JAGQJP010000444.1 GCA_020430585.1 Myxococcales bacterium
GCCGACCAACCACCTCGACCTCGAGGGGATCGAGTCCCTCGCCGCAGCCCTCAACACCTACGACGGCACGCTGATCTTCGTCGCCCACGATCGCTGGTTCGTCTCGGCCGTGGCGACGCGGATCATCGAGATCACCCCCGAGCGGATCGAGAACTTCCCCGGGACCTATGTCGAGTACCTGCGCACCTGCGACGTCGATCACCTCGACGCCGAGTCGGTCCTCGCGGCGTCCCGACGGAGCTCTGCGCCCCTTTGACAAATCGTCGCCGAACCAGTAACGTCAGAGCGTTGTCACCGAGGTAGCACCGATGATTCAGCTGCGCACCTTCACCCTGATCGAGAGGCTCGAGCCGCAACTCGCGTCGTTCATCTCGACGGTCTCCCAGGGATTTTTTCCCCTCGCTGGCGAGTCGGCGCTCTTTGTCGAGGTCGCGCCGGGGATGTCGATCAACATGGTCACCGACACGGTCCTCAAGACCGCCAAGGTCGTGCCCGGGCTGATGATCGTCGAGCGCTCGTACGGGCTGCTCGAGGTCCATTCGACCGATCGCGACGAGGTCGAGAAGGCGGGGCGCGCGATCCTCGACTTCTACGGGCTGACGGTCGACGACAAGCTGAAGCCGCGTCTGATGACCAATGACGTGATCCACGACATCCGCGGGTACCAGGCGATGCTGGTCAACCGCATCCGGCATGGTCAGCTGATGCTCGAGCACCAGACGCTGAACATCGTCGAGGTGCATCCGGCGGGCTACGCGGCGACGGCAGCCAACGTTGCCGAGCGCGCGGCGAACGTGCGGCTCCTCGAGATGGTGAGCTTCGGTGCCTTTGGCCGGCTGTTCCTCGGCGGCTCCTCTGGCGAGCTGGAGAAAGCGGCGGAGGCGATCGCCGCACACCTCGACTCCTTCACGGGCTACCGCGAAGAGGAACGCCACCTCTGATCGGCCACTCCCAGCCCTACAACTTTCTTACATCTTACCGCCCGAGTTTTTTGAATTTCTCCCTGCGTGGCGAGTCTTATTCGCAGGAACTCAACAAACCCTACCGGGAGGATACCGATGAAACGTTTGATGATGCTGCTCGTTGCTCTGTCTCTGGTCTTTGGTGTGGCCGCGCCGATGGCGAGCGCCGCCCCAAAGGACGCGATCACCGTCGCCAAGGGCAAGCGCTGCAAGAAGTACAAAAAAGTCAAGGTCTGCAAGAAGTTCGGCAAGAACAAGAAGGGCAAGAAGGTCTGCAAGAAGTACACGACCAAGAAGAAATGTGACGTGATGGGCAAGGGCTGACATCTCCCCGATCGTCGGCGCTCCGATCGCGGTGCGCCGACGGCTTCTCCCCTCTTTCGCGCACGTCAGCAGGGCCGCGGGCGATGTCCCGGCCGATCGATCTCCCCTCTCGCACCGATATCGCACGCCGGCGCAACTCGCTGGTCATTCCCCACGAAAGTTGGGTTGGCGCTTGCCGAAGAAGGCGGCGATGCCCTCCATGAAATCCGCCGATTTGAGGCAGACCGACTGGGCGTCGCGCTCGAGGGCCAGCGCCTCTTCGAGAGACCTCGCCTGGCGGAAGTTGCGCTTGGCGAGGCGCTGGGCGATCGGCGGGCCGGCGGCGAGCGTGCGGGCGAGCGCGTCGGTGAGCGCATCGAGCTCGGCGAGATCGACGGCGACGCGGGTCAAGAGCCCCCAGTCGGCGGCCTCTTCCGCGAGGAAGACGCGCGCCGTGAGCATCAGCTCGTACGCGCGGGTCGGGCCGACGAGGCGGGGCAGGGTAAAGCTCGAGCCGCCGTCCGGAACGAGGCCGCGGTCGAGGAAGACCTGGCCCAGCTTTGCGTCGCGCACGGCGAGGCGAATATCGCAGGCGAGCGTCAGATCGAAGCCAAAGCCGACGGCCGGCCCGTTGATCCGCGCGATCACCGGCTTCTCGCAGGTCCAGGTCGCCAGGAGCAGCCGGTGGTAGCTGGTGCGGATCAGCTCGCCGTAGTCGCCGACCTCACCGGGGACCACGCCGTCTCCCCGCAGATCGGCGCCCGAGCAGAACCCCTTGCCAGCGCCGGTGAGGATCACGACGCGCACGTCACGGTCGCCGGAGAGGCGCTCGAGGTGCTCGGCGATCTCACGCGTGACGCCGGGCGTCAAGCTGTTGCGCGCCGTTGGCCGGTTGAGCGTGAGGCGTGCGATCCCGTCATGAAGCTCGCAGAGGACATCGGACACGGTCAGCGCTCCTTGCCGCCCTTTCGGGGCGCTTTGGGCATTGTCTCACGGTCGACGAGGGCTCGGACCGAGATACCGAATCGCACGGGCAGCCGGTCTCGTCGCACCAAGGAAATGCGCCGTCGTCCGGGGAGCGGGACGCGCAGATCGGCAACCGGTGTGTCGCGGCGAAAGCTCCCGGCGACGAGGGTCGCATACGGCACCGAGCGCACGCCGAAGATCAAGAGCTTGCTCGTGAGACGGTACGACAGCTGAATCGTATAGCCTCCCTGGCTCCAACGCAAGACACCGCTCTTGGGAGCGCTCTCGCGCAGCGTCTTCGGACCGATGTGCAGCTCGTAGCGCAGCGGCCGGAGGGTCACCGAGAACGAGCAGGGCTTCCCCGCACTCACGTCGAGGGCGGCGCGGAGTGGTTGATACCCCTCGAGATCGAGACGCAGCGGATGGCGACCCGCGAGCAAGTCGAGGGTTAGCGGCGTCACACCGTTCACGACCCGCTCGGCCAGGCGCAACGTGGCTCCGGGTGGCGTGCTCACGACGCGACAGGCGACGCGCGCGGGCGGCAACTTGCGCAACGCCTGACGCACGTTGAGCGTCTCGTCGGCGGTGATCGCGATCGGGATCGACTCGCTACGATAGCCCGCCTGCTCGAGCCTCAGCGTGTGGCGCCCCGCCGACAGCCGCACGGCGTACGGCGGCCCCTGGAGTAGCACCTCGTCGACCAGCACTCGGGCGGTCGTCGGATCGACGGTGACGAGCAGTCTCCCGTA
>JAGQJP010000445.1 GCA_020430585.1 Myxococcales bacterium
CGCTCTCGCTGATGATGCTCTTGTTCGTCGTCGAACACCCCTCGATCGTTCGGGCGGCCGCACCGCTCGTCGATCCGACGTTGCTCGACCCGACGATTCCGCCGGACACGGGTAAATCGAGCAAAAAACAAAACGTTTTCCGCGGCTTCGTCAGCGTCGAGCTGGCGCTGGGGATCGCCGCGATCGCCTATTGCAGCGTCGCCCTCGGTGGCCAATCGCGCGGTCTCGCGCCCGGGATTTGGGCCGTCGTCGCCGGAACGGTGAACCTCGCCTTCGGCGCCGCGACCCTCGGTGGCACCGCCCCCGACGGCCTGAGCCGAGAGAACCGCGGCTACGGTTGGACCTCGCTGGCCCTCGGCGGGGTCAACTTCGCCCTCGGCATCACGCAGCTGATCCTCTCCAACCGCCCCAAACGCAGCACGCTGACCCTCGCACCGGCGATCGATCGCCACCGCGGCGCCACCTCGGTCCACCTCGTCCTCTCCGCCCGCTTCTAGAGACGGCGGCTACGTGCGGCGACAGCGGGCGCCCACCTGTCGAATCGCTCGGCTACTGGGGCGCGTGCTCGGCGTCGCGATCCACCGGCTGACCGCGCGTCCTCCGCGTCGATGTTCGACGACGGTATCGAGCTCAGAGCCAATGCACACGGGGTGAACGCAGACCGGCGATGATTACGAGCTCTCGCCCGTTCGCCCAGCGGGCATGGATCGTCGGCACTGCGTACGCTGTGGCGCGGCGCTTCACGAGATCGTAGCGGTCGCCGAACTGCGCGAGGTGGCGCGTGATCTGCTGCTCGGCGTCGTACCAGCTCCAACCGGCTGGTAGAGACGGCAGCGAGCGCGGCTCGATCGCGTGGCACAACGCGGTCTCATCCTCGCCCGTTGGCTGTCGCGCGTCGGGCGGGTGAGCCTCGCCGAGGGTGTCGACGACCAGAGTCGTCGCTGGCTCCCCGAGATCGGGGTATACGAGGAAGGCCTGCTCGCTGACGCTGAAGGTCCGCTGGTCGGCGAGGTGGAGAAAGAGGCGCCCCTTCCCGCCGCAGGAGATGCAGGTTGCCGAGCGCATTCCGGGGTTGTTGGGGTCTGGTTGGACCACCACCACGCCCTCGCCGCGACAGACCAGACACTCGCGCTCGCGCCCGCTATCGGGGACCAGCCGGACATCGACACGGTCGTAGTAGGCGGGCTGGCGCTCATCCCATTGCCTCCTGGCCTTGGGCGTGAGGATACGCATGAATCTCTCGGTGAGGATCTGGGCGCGCAAGACGAGACAGACGCACCGAGAGAGCGATTCTGGAGCCCTGCGCAGCCGTCGCGTGCGCCAGAACGCGGTCAGAGCGCTTCCACCGCGGGGACCAGCAGCCCACGCCAGCTCCGGGAACCGCAGAGGCTCGATCCGTTCGGGAAACCAAGAGTTCCAAGGCACGCTCGAGAGCGATAGCCCGCCACGACAGAGAAACGTTGGGCACCCGCCGTTCAGCGCCCAGCATTCGCTGTGTACGCGCGTGTAGCACTGGCTGCACTGGACCGCGAGCACCGAATCGAGCCGATCGAGGCAGTAGGGACAGCGCAGCTCGCTCGAGTCGAGCGGTTTGATCGAGATGAATCCCATCGATTGGTCCCCTCGCTGCGGAACGCACGGCGGACCGTAAAGCGCCGTCCTCGAGGCGCGGTCACCTGCTCCGCTCGGCGAAGTCTGACTTTTCCCGCCTTCCTCCGCCCGACGTCGGTCGTCTCGCCCACCCGAGCTCATCTCGCCGGACGCTGAGACTCTACTCAGCCGATCGCCAATCGTCAATCCACGACCTCCGCCACGCGCGCACGCCTCGATTGACAGCGGCGCGCGGAGCCCGGTACGCTTCTACCCGTGCTCGTCGGTCGAGCGGACGACGATTCCCGACACGATCGGACCCAGGAGCCCTTCCCGTGCGAAGACGCGTTTCGCTATCGTCGCTCCTCGTCGGCTGCTGCGCGGTTCTCGCGTGCGCGGCTTGCTGCACGCCGCCGCGACAGGACCTACGCCTC
>JAGQJP010000446.1 GCA_020430585.1 Myxococcales bacterium
ATCTTCGATAGATCGAGCAGCTGATTGATCAGCACGAGCAGGTGATCGCTCGCCCGATGGATCTTCTCGAGATCCGGGGCGAGGTCGACTAGGCCGCGGTCGGCGAGCTCGTCGAGAAGCAGCTCGCTGTATCCGATGATCGCCGTCAGCGGCGTGCGCAGCTCGTGGCTCATGTGGGCGAGGAAACGGCTCTTGGCGCTGTTGGCGTGCTCGGCTTCGCGCTTGGCCTCGAGGAGCTCGCGCTCGCCGCGCCGTCGCTCGGTGATGTCCCGCAGCGCGAGGACCGTGATCACGCCGTCCCCCGCGGGCATCTGCCGCTGCGTGATCTCGAGAGGGACGCGCGCTCCGTCGACGCGTTTGCCCCACAGCTCGCGGGTCGAGGCGTCCGTCGAGTCGCGGGTATCCGCGTCGTCGAAGTCGCTCAGCCAATCGCTGATCGGCGCGCCGATCATCGACTCGGTCGTCGTCGCGAAGAGCCGTCCGAGAGCTCGGTTTCCGTCGATCACCGTCGTCCCGTCCAACAGCGCGATGCCTTCGAAGGTCGCGCGGGCGAGGCGACGGAAGCGCTCTTCGCTCTCCTCGAGGCGTGCGCGGCTGAGCTGCTGCGAGCTGGCGACGAAGTAGCTCGCCAGCGTGAAGCCGATCACCAGGAAGACGAAGTAATTCATGTCGTTGGTCTGGTTCGTCGCCGCCAGCGTAATGCCGACGGTCGCGAGCACGACGAAGGCGCCATAGATCAGCAGCATCACCCGGGTTCGCAGCAGCACCGGAGCGATCGCCGTGGCGATGAAGATCAACGTCAAGAGCGCGATCAGGTACATCCGCTCGTAGTTGTTGACGACGATCAGAAAGAAGGTGTGCGCGGTGATCGCGAAGATCAAGGGCGCGCTGAAGAGGTCGAGGCGCTCGCGCACGTACTCCGAGCGATAGGAGGCGATCCAGATCGCCGAGGCGTAGACGAGAATCGCGACGTAGGGGCCGATCGGATCGTCGATCCCGGTGCGCAAGAAGTTCGAGGTGACGTAGAACGACGGGTAGAACAGCGTCCCGATCGCCAACAGCCAACGCGCGGCGCGCAAGAGATGCTCCGGGAAGCGCGCCTCGTTTCGAGATGTCGTGATCGGCTTGCGCGACTCGGTCATGTCGGTGCGTTGCGTCGTCGAGACCGTTTAGGGCTGATAGTACGGGTTGGCGCCGGATGCGTGGTCGGTCACGTCAATGATCTCGTCGATTTCGGGGACCGCCTCGCGAATCATCCGCTCGACGCCCTGCCGTAGCGTGACGTCAGCCATGCCGCAGCCCTGGCAGCCGCCACCCATGCGAAGATAAACCGTGTTCTCCTTGACGTCGATCAGCTCGACGAAGCCGCCGTGCGACGCCAGCGACGGATTGATCTCGCTGTCGAAGAGCTGCAATATTTGCTCGCCCTTCGAGTCGCTGAAGCTCGGAACATTCGGATTGTTGACTTTGAATCCACCCCCGTGGGGCTCGTCGACGTAGCTGATCGACGAGCCGTCCAGTTTGCCCAACGAATCGGGGTCGACGAAGATCGCCAGTCCGGCGGCGTCGATCTTGGTGTCGTCGGGTAGGATGTCCTCGGGCTCGACGATCGACAGCTCGTGGCGGTACTCTTTGGCCTTGCGGCCGATGATCCGGACGCGGATGCCGCCGTCCTTGATCCCCTCATCCGAAAAAATCGATAGCACCATCTCTCGGGCGCTGTCATCGATCGTAATCATGATACATCTCTCCATTTGTCATACGGTTCATCCGTAGCCCCTACACCGTACCGCGATTCGGCCGAGTGTTTCAAGCTTCTTCGACACGGTTGCGCCCGTTGCGCTTGGCCAGATACATCGCGTCATCGGCGCGTCGGAGTAAGTCCTGAGAGCTCTCGGTGAGAGCTGGCGTCGCGCTCGAGAAGCCGAGGGAGAGCGTCACCGCCAACATCCGCCCTCCGCTCAGCGGCAGCGAGCTCTCGGCGACGGCGACGCGGCAACGTTCGGCAAAGGTTCGAGCTCCCTCGGTGTCGGTCTCGGGCAGAACGACAGCGAACTCTTCCCCGCCGTATCGGCCGCAGATGTCGGTGCGCCGCAGCTGGTGTCGCAGGATGTTGGCGATGTGGCGTAGCGTCGAATCGCCGACGAGGTGCCCGTGCTCGTCGTTGACCGCCTTGAAGTGGTCGACGTCGATCATCACCACCGATAGCGGTTTGCGGTGGCGCTGGGCGAGAGCGAAGGTCTGCTCGTAGAGGTCGAAGAGGTGGCGTCGGCTGTGGAGCCCCGTCAACTCGTCGGTGATCGAGGCTTGGCGAAACCGCTCCTCCCGCGCCCGCCAGCGCTGGAGCATGTAGGTGATCGATGCCATCACGTTGAACAGGAAGAGCGCCGCGATTCCACCGGCGATCGCCAGCCAGGTCGGCGAGAGGCGTCCGCTTTCGAGCTTTCGACCGACGAACATCGGCGCCGACGGCAGGATGTCGATCTCTTCGAGGATCGTGGCGGCGACGATGAAGAGGGTCGCCGTGATCAGCGCGGCGACGACCGGCCGAACCGGAAAGAGCACGAGGCCGGCGACGAAGAGCAGATAGAACAACAGGATCGGCGTCGTGAAGGGGCCAACCATGTAGGCGATGAACGAGTACCCGAGCGCGGTGATCTGAAAGGTCGCGAAGGTGAGGTAGCGCGTCGCCCGCGGCATCTCGAACAGGCTGGCGATTCCGATCCCCAGCCAGACCCCGGCGATCGCCGCCGAGACGATCGAGAACAGACGCAGTCCCGCGGCGGAGACGTAGGGCAGGCGCTCGAGGGTCGATCCGCCGAAGGGGTGCAACAGCGCGCAGAAAGCGAAGAAGGCGATGCCATTGACGTGAAGCAATAGCAGGCGGCGGTGCTCTGGCCACTCCAAGAGATCGTACCAGCGTGGGTCGTTCTTCTCCGCTCGAGGTGGGATCATCGATGCGGCTCGCCGCTTGCCGATTCGTCCCGTCGGATGCGCAGGTAGTTCTCGAGGGCTCCTGCCCGCTGGGGGTGCGAGAAGTAGAAGCCCTGTGCTAGATCGCAGGACGTGGTGCTCAAGACGTGCAGCTGGCGCGAGTTCTCCACTCCCTCGGCGATCACGGGTAGATCGAGCGAGACCGCCAGCTGAACGATCGCCCGCAGGAACGTGCGGCGCTGCTCGAGGGACTCGATCCCGCTGACGAACGAGCGGTCGAGCTTGAGGCCCTGCACGGGAAACTGCTGCAGCACACTCAGAGAGGAGTAGCCCGTGCCGAAGTCGTCGAGCCAGAGGCGCACGCCGGTTTGGCTCAGATCCTCGAGCGTGCCGAGGGCTCCACCGTTCAGATCGAGAAACGAGCTCTCGGTGATCTCGAGGTTCAGGCTACCCGGCGCCAGGCGGAGCTGCTCGCAGAGCGTCTGGATCCAGTGCGCCAGATCCCCGTCCCCGAGCTGACGCGGCGAGAGGTTGATGCTCATCGTCCAACCCGTCGAGCCCCCGGCGCACATCTGCCAGGCCTTCAGCTGCAAGGCGGCGTTCTCGATGATCCAGTAGCCGAGGGGGACGATCAGCCCGCTCTCCTCGAGGATCGGCACGAAGTCCGTCGGCGTGAGGCCCGGAAACGACGGATGACTCCAGCGCAGCAGCGCCTCGAAGCCCGAGACCGCGCCATCGACGACCGTCAGGATCGGCTGGTAATGGAGCTCGAAGGCGCGCCGCTCGACGGCGTCGCTCAGCGCGATCTCGAGCTGGAACCGCTCGGAGCGGTAGCGATGGCGATTCGCCTCGAAGGTGACGATCGACTGATCCTGATTGTGTTTGGCGTCGCTCAGCGCGACGGTCGCCTGGCGCAGCAACGCGTCGGCGTCGTGTCGTGCGTCGCCCGAGGCGGATAGTCCGAGAGAGACCCGGAGGGGGATGTGGTTCTCTCCGAGGCGAAAGGGAACGCGGAACTCGTTGCGAATCCGGGTGGTGCAGATCTCGGGCTGCAGGTTGCCGCGGAAATCCTCGAGCAGGATCGCGAACTCGTCAGCGGCAAAACGGGCGACGAGGTCATTCGCCCGCACGCAGCGGCGCAGCCGTGTCGCCGCCTCACAAAGTGCGCGGTCCGCTGCCTGATGGCCCATGCTGGTGACCAACGTGCGTAAGCGGTCGATGTTCGCCAGCACGACGACGACGTCGTGGTTCTCACCTCGCTCGCGGCGGCGCAGCGCGCCTTCGAGGCGCTGCACGAAGCGCCGGCGGTTGGGCAGCCCGGTCAAGGGGTCGTGGGACAGCGCGTGGAGCATCTGCTGCTCGATCTGCTCGACGTGGCTGTAATCGGTGAACGAGCCGGCCATCCGATGCGCGCGCCCGCTCTTCTCGCGCAGGCCGAGTCCTCGCACCCGCAGTGGACGGAAGATTCCTTCGCCGTCCCGGACGCGGTAGCGCACGTCCAGGCTCGTGCTGTGTCCGTCGCGGAGCAGCTTGGTCAGTCGCACGGCGAGCTCTCGGTCGTCGGGGTGAATGCGGCCGAGCCAGTCCTTGACCGTCATTTGACTCGCGCCCTCTCCGAGCCCGAGGCGCTCGGCGAAGCGCGGAGAGACCTCGAACACGTCGGCGCGGAGATCCCAGTACCAGAGACCGTCGGCGTCGGGCGGACCGAGCTCCGCTTCGGGCGAGACGGCGTTGTCGTGAGCCGCGCCATCGCTCGCCGAGCAGTGGCAGAGGACTCGGGCCGGATGGCCGGCGCTGGGCAGGGTCGCCATCGAGAAGCGCGCGCGGCGCCCACGTGGCGGGGCCGACGAGACGACGAGCTCGACGTCGATCCGACGCCCGGAGAGCAGCTCGTCGAGGGGCTCGCGGAGCGCAGGAAAGTGGCGATACAGGGGCGTCGAGACCAGCTCGTCGTAGCTCAACCCCGTCGCCCGCTCGGCCGCCGGGTTAGCCTGTAGCACGTG
>JAGQJP010000447.1 GCA_020430585.1 Myxococcales bacterium
GTCGCCAGCGTCCGCCAGCAGGTCGCTCGCCACGACGGGCGCCTCTCCGTCAGCGCCGAAATCGGCGCGAGCGTCATCGTCGGCGCCGAGGTCCGTCGAGGCATCCGCGGTACCGTCGGAGAGGGAGGTGTCCGTGGTCACCGCCGCGTCGCTCTGTCCGCCGAGCTTCCCCGGAGATGGAACGCACGATACGGCAAACAGCAACGAGGAGAGCAGCGATAGCGCGAGCAGCCGTGCCCCGAGCATGTGGGTGTCCAGCGTTGTTGACGACGTTGTCAGTATAGCAAAGCGCTGCGTCCGATCCAATGATCGCGCGTCGAGCGGTCTGAGATGAGGGGTATCCCGCGAGGCGCACGGTGCGGTGTAGCCTCGTCGCGAGGGACCAGCGGCCTGCGAAGGGTCAGGCGACGGATTCGTCCTTGAACGCACGGAGGGCTTTGACGTTGGTTCCCTCTTTCGTGGTCATGTTGCACTGGCCGTCGAAGATCACGCCCTTGTCGATCGAGAGCGCGGGGGTCGCGATATTGCCTTTGAGACGAGCGGGGGAGCGCAACTCGATCGACTCGTTGGCGCGAATGTCGCCGATCACGTCGCCATGGATCTCGACGCTGCCAGCGTCGATCTGAGCCCGCACGACCGCTCCCTCACCGACGATCAGCTTGTCTTCGGTGAAGATCTCTCCCGAGAATGTGCCATCGATGCGCACGGTGCCCTCGAAGGTCAATTTGCCTTCGAATTCACTGCCTTTTCCGAGCAGGGCATTCAACGTCTCGTTGGCGCCGCGATTGGACGATGGGGGATTGATCAAGGTGGCCATTCTGCGTACCTCCCAATGGCTCAAAGGCGATATCGGCCTGTCGATTCGGCGAGAGACGAACGATGTCTCCCTATTGGATCTGAGACTATAAGGATTACGCCCGCTTCTGTCAAACCAAAAACGGCCCGCAGCGCCGCCTTCCGGCACGGTTGCTCATTTTTTGAGCGCATCACGCCCGCGGGAATGTTTTCGGCGGTCAGCACTGTTTTGAATCGCTTGAGCTGAAAAACGCACAAAATTCAAGCAAATTTACCACTTGACAAGGGGTTCTGGTTCAATACTATAACTTTTTCGCAACTGCTCTTTGAGGTTCGCGACTTAACTGTAAGGAATCGCACGGAAAGCCATGATAAAAGTCGATAATCTCGTCAAGTACTACGACACGTTCCAGGCGCTGAAGAACGTCAGCTTCACGGTCAACAAAGGTGAGATCCTCGGGTTTTTGGGGCCCAACGGGGCGGGTAAGACCACCTGTATGAAGATTCTCACCGGATACATGCCGCCGACCTCGGGAAGCGCGTCGATCAACGGGATGGATATTCGCGACGACTCGCTGACGGTGCGTCAGATTCTCGGCTATCTTCCCGAGTCGACGCCGCTGTATACCGACATGATGGTTGGGGAGTTCCTGGCCTACGTCGCGGCGATCCGCGAGATCCCCGACGGCGACGTGAAGGCGCGGATCACCGAAGTGGCGAAGACCTGCGATCTCAAGGCCTTCATCAACAAGTCGATCGGGCAGCTCTCGAAGGGGCAGCGCCAGCGCGTCGGCTTGGCCCAGGCGATGATCCACCGCCCGCAGTACCTCGTCCTCGACGAACCGACGAGCGGCCTGGACCCGAACCAGATCATCGAGATTCGCGAGCTGATTCGCGAGCTCGGCAAGGATCGGACGATCATCCTCTCGACCCACAACCTCCCCGAGGTCCGGGCGACGTGCAACAAGATGTTGATCATCCATGAAGGTAAGATCGTGCTCCACGGCTCTCCCGAGGAGCTCGAGGAGCAGCACCGCCAGGCGCCGCGCGTGATCGTCAAGATCGCCTCGGGGAACGGCGAGCTGAAGAAGACCGACGTCCGCAAGAAGCTCGACCAGTCGACGGCCTTCACCCGGGTCGTCGAGAAGGACGACGAGGGCAACGGCGTCTTCTCTTTCGAGATCGAGGGCCAAAAAGGCGAGGGCGACCTGCGGCGGGTGATGTTCCAATACGTCGTCGCGCAGAATTGGGTGCTCCTCGAGATGCGTCAACAAGAGATGAACATCGAAAACATCTTCCGTCAGCTGACGAAGTGATTTCCGGCGCGGGCCGAACGACGAGGTTCAACGTGACGAAGATTCTAGCGATAGCCAAGCGCGAGTTTCGCTCGTATTTCAACTCTCCGATCGCCTACATCGCGATCACCGTCTTCTTGGTGATCACCGGGGTGCTCTTCTTCGTGCAGGGCAAGTTCTTCGAGCAGAACGAGGCCTCGCTGCGGGTGCTCTTCCAGTGGGTGCCCGTGCTCTTTTTGGCGTATATCCCGGCGATCTCGATGCGGCTCTTGAGCGAAGAGAAGCGCTCGGGGACGATCGAGCTGTTGGTGACGATGCCCGTGACCGATTGGCAGATCATCTGGGGCAAGTACCTCGCGGGTCTCGCCTTTCTCGCCGTCAGCCTGGTGATGACGCTGCACTTTCCGCTGATCGTGATCGCCAACGGCAGCCCCGACATCGGACCGATCATCGGCGGGTACGTCGGCCTGTTTCTGATCGGCGCGCTCTATCTCGCCGTCGGCCTGATGAGCTCCACCTGGACGCGAAACCAGATCAACGCCTTCATCATCTCGCTGATGATCTGCGGTTTCTTCTACTTCGTCGGCGACTTCCTCGCCGGCCCGCCGCCGCAGGGGCGAAGCCGGCTGCTCTATCTGTTGCTGGTCAACTTCAAGGCGGTCTTCGAATACACGAGCTTCAAGTACCACTTCCACAACATCGAGCGCGGCGTGATCGACACGCGCAACCTCGTCTACTTCGGTACGGTCGTGGCGTTCTGCCTGGTGGTCAGCGCCCAATCGCTCGCCGCTCGCAAGTGGCGCGGGTAGGATTCGACGGAATCGTCCGTCAGGATGACGCGGAAACGGTTACCTGAAGAGGAAATTGAGGATGAAGCAAAAAACCTCTCGTATCAAAGCCGGCACCAACGCGGTGCTCTTCTGTCTGTTCGCCCTCGGGATCATCGTCTGCGTGAACATGCTCGGTCGGCATGGGTTCGCCCGCCTCGATCTGACGTCTCAGCGCGTGCACACGCTCTCCTCGTACACCAAGAAGATGCTCAACGACCTGAGCGACACCGTCGAGATCAAGGTCTACCTCTCGGAGAACCTGCCCGACGCGGTGCTCAAGCAGCCGGGAAATCGGACGATTCAGATCACGGGCTTGCGCCAGGCGTTGAAGGACAAGCTCGACGAGTACCACTCGTACGGCGGCAAGCGGTTGCTCGTTACCTACGTCAAGAAGGACATCGAGAAGGCGGCGAAGGACCAGGGGATTTCGCTCTTTCCCTCGCGCCAGGTCTCGAAGGGTAAGACCGAGGTGAAGTTCAACCTCGTCGCGGCCGGGGCGGTGCTCTACTTCAAGGACCGCAAAGAGGTCGTGCCGCAGTTGATCGACAAGAGCTTCTTCGAGAATCAGATCACCGGCGCGCTGCGCAAGCTGCTCCACCATGGGCCGAAGAAGTACGTCGGGTTTCTCTCGGGCCACGGCGAGTACGCGCCCTTCGATGCGAAGCTGAATCTGCCGAGCGGACGGCTGATGGGGTTCATCGCCAAGCGCAACCCGATGGCCCAGCGCGTCGTACAGATCCTCAACTACTGGAAGCAGCAGCTCGACGCCTTCAACGCCAACGAGCGCAAGAACCTCGAGAAGCTGGGCTACGCCCTCAAGCGTGTACCCGCGGGCAAGCCCGTGCCGCCCGACGTCGAGCTGCTGATGATCGTCAACCCCGAGGGCAAGTTCGCCGAAAAAGACCTCTACGAGATCGAGCAGTTCATGCTCAAAGGCAAGACGGTCGTGCTGATCACGGGCTCTTTCCACACCGATCTGAAGAATTGGCGGGTGAAGAAGCTCGATCTGGGGATCGACGATTTCCTCAAGCACTACGGCGTGCGGATCGAGCGCAACCTCGTCCTCGATATGAAGAGCAACAACTCGCTGCCGATTGCCGAGTACAAGGGCGGCGTCCTGCAGCGGCGCGACGAGCCGTACCCATTCTTTCCGATGGTCAGCGAGTTCGGCGAGCGCAACATCCTGACGCGCAACTTCAGCAACCTGACGCTGCCGTTTGCCAGCTCGATCACCGTGCTCAAGCGGACCTACACGGTCAAAGAGCTGCTGCGCACCGAGCCGTCGAGCTTCACCTGGGCCTACAACACGACGACCCAGAAGTACGTCAACTACCTCAAAGAGCAGATGATTCGACAACGCGGTTTCGTGCCGCCGAACTACGTCTACTCCTGGAAGAGCGACCCGCTGCTCCTCTTTCCGCGGAACTACGAGATCAAATTCCCCGAGGATCAGAGCGGGGAGACGAAGCGCCAGCTCGTCGGCGTCTCGATCGAGGGTCGCTTCACCTCGTACTTCAAAGGCAAGAAGATCGCGGGTGTCACCGACGGGAAGAAAGACGACAAGAAGAAGAAGACGGGTGGTCTTCGCCTCAACAGCGGCAAAGGGCGGCTCGTCGTGATCAGCTCGCCTTTGGGCATCGTCGGGGTCTCGGGCGATTTGGTCTTCGAGCACATCAAGCCGACGCTCTTCTTCGGACAGCGCGGGATGTTTCAGATGCAGCGGGCGCTTCAAGAGGCGCGGGCGAAGTTGGTCGAGATCGTCGAGCTGTTTCGCAACACCACGACGATGCGCGATCGCAATCGCGACTTCCTGCTCAACCTCTTCGACTGGGGCATCGCCGAGCCGGGTTTGATCGAGATTCGCGGCAAGCGCTACGTCTTTCGCAAGCTCGACTCGATCTCCGAAACCAAGCAGTCGATCTTGAAATACGCGAGCATCGTCGGCGTGCCGCTGCTCTTCATCCTCCTCGGATTGGCCCGCTTCGCCCTCGTGCGGCGGCGGCGGGAAGAGTGGATGATCGAGACCCAACCAAAGTGACGGGACGGAAACGATGGAAAAGCAGACGCAAATCCTAGGTGCAGTTTTCGCGGCGTTGTTGGCCGTGACGTTGGTCGTCGAGCTCTGGCCCGATCAGACGAAGGCGCCGGGCATGGCGCTCGGTGCGGTCTCCCAGTTCGACATCGACGAGGTGATCGTGAAGCGCGGCGGCGAGCTGATCGCCCTCAAGCGCAAGAAAGACGCGAAGGATCCCGCGAAGTCGACGTGGGAGATCACGTCGCCCTTGAAGTGGCGCGCGGTCAAGAGCCGTGTCGAGACGATGTTGCGCCTCTTCTCGGAGACCCGCCCCTCGCTGCGGGGATTCGAGGGTAAGGACAACAAGAAGTACGGCTTCGACGGCAAGAACGCGATCGAGGTGACGATCATGGCCGGCGGCGCTGTGCGCAACCACTTCATCGTCGGCAACCGCGTCGTGGCGCGCACCGAGATCGACCCGCGGACGCGGCGCGCGAAGAAGAGCTACGAAACGTACGTGATGCTCCCCAAAGACAAGTTCGTCTACCAGCTGGCGGGTGATCTGCGCGAGCCCTTCGACCGCAAGCCAGGCGAGTTGCGCGACAAGAAGCTCTTCGAGTTCGACGCCGCCGACGTGGCGAAGATCGAGTTGCACAAGATGAGCGCCGACGAGGCCGATGTCACGCTCGTGGGCACGACCAAAGAGGAGAAGAAGCTCGTCTCCGACCCGAAGGACGCTCTGAAGAAGAAGAAGCGCACCTGGAGCTTCGTCGCTCCAAAAGAGATCGATTGCGATCAGAGCCAGGCGACGAGCTTCGTGCGGCGTCTGGCGGCGCTCCGCGTCAAGGAGTTTCACACCCTCGACGGGAGCCTCGACAAGTTCGGCTTCAGCGCCGATTCGCCGCGGCTGAAGGCGACCCTCGAGGACGACACGAGCGTGACGCTGACCTTTGCGCAGAAGACCGTCGAAGAGAAGCCCAAGGTCGATCCGAAGAAGAAGCGCAAGAAGCCGAGCGGCCCGAAGAAGGTGACGCACTACTATCTGCACCTCGAGTCGAACAAGAAAGAGGTCTTCGAGGTCGCCAAGTACACCTACGAGGGGTTGTTCAAGCCCTACACCGCGTTCATGGACCGCAAGGTCTTGGCGGGCGTCGATCCGAAAAAGGTCAAGTCGATCGAGCTCAAACACGACAAGTCGTTGGTCGCCCTCGAACGCGCGGGCAAGGGGTGGAAGATGGTCTCCCCCGCTGGCGTGACCGTCGAGCCCAATGAAATCGAGCGCTTCGTCAAGACCGTGACGGCGCTGCGCGCGGCGTCCTACGAGCCAGATGCCAAACCCGAACAGAGCGGGCTCAAGGAGCCTGAGCTCTACGCCAAGCTGACCCTCGAGGGTGGCGAGAGCGTGACCTTCGTCCTCGGCAAGAAGAACAAGGGCAAGTCGCGCATCTACGGGCAGGTCTTGCGCCAGAAGGGCCGTATCGTGCCCGCCCTGTTCTACACGTCGGTCGAGCGGCAGCTGAAGAAGACGGCCCTCGATTTCCAGAGCAAGGTGGTCTTCAAGCTCGACCCGTCGAAGCTCTCGAACCTCTCGTTGAGGTACCGCGAGAAGGGCAAGACGACGAAGCTGATGCTCCGCCGCGAGAAGGCTGCCGACGGCAAGTCGCACTGGATGGTCGTCTCCCCCGAGCCGAAGGTCTATGGCGACGCGAAGAAGATCGGCGCGCTGGTCAAGCGGATCGGCCAGCTGCGGGCGAGCAAGTTCTATCCGGGTAAGACGGCCACCGAGGTGAATCTGGTCAAGGACAAGGCCTACGTCGAGATCTCGCTCTCCGATGGCACGGGCTCGCGCCAGAGCTTGATCATCTCCTCGAAGTCCGACGGGAGCTACCTCTACGCCAAGGGTGGCGCGCCGTCGGGTGTCTTCTCGATCTCGAAGTACGTGATCAAGTCGTTGCTCAAGAAGAAAGACGATCTCAAAGGCGTGGCGCCCGCTCCGCCGAAGAACGAGACTCCGAAGGGCCCGACGCTCGAGAAGAAGCCCGCGCCGAAGAAGCCGACGCTCGAGAA